>JBIIRU010000070.1:0-10064 GCA_044341355.1 Cyanobium sp.
CAGAGGGGGGAGAAAGACCTAGGGCGGCCCGCAGGTTGCGGCGCCACATCCAGGGTTTGATGCGTCGCAGGGCGGAGGCCCGTAGATGTTCATCCCAGTCCCCATCACTCCAGGCGAGGGCCTGGTCTCCCTGCAGATCCAGCAACCAGGGCCTGGGCTGCACTTCGGGATCGGTGGCACTGGGCAGGTCGGGACGATTCCAGGGACAAACGTCCTGGCAGATGTCACAGCCGGCCACCCAGCCTTGGAGATGGTTGGCGATGGCCGGCGGCAGCACTGGGTCTCGATTTTCGATGGTGTGAAAGGAAATGCAGCGGCGTGAATCGACGACAAAGGGTTCGCGGATCGCTTCGGTGGGACAGGCAGCGATGCAAAGGCGGCATGTGCCGCAGCGGGCTGGGGCGGGCTTGTCGGGGCTCAGGGGCACGGTGGTGAGCAGGTGACCCAGCAGCAGCCAGGAGCCGTGTTTGGGGTTGATGAGGTTGCCGTGTTTGCCGATCCAGCCGATCCCCGCCTCCTCCGCCCAGGCCTTGTCCATCAGCGGCCCACTGTCTACACAGGTCCGCCAGCTGGCCCCGTCCACCTGATCCTGCAGCCAGCGTCCCAGGCGCCGCAGGCGGCCATCAATGACCCGGTGGTAGTCCCGCCCCCAGCCATAGCGTGCCACCGCCAGGCTGCCGGGCTGGCGCTGGGCCTTGACATGGTAATTAAGGCCAACCGCCAGAACACTGCGCACCCCTGGCAAAAGTTCGTTGATGGCCCGTCGCCGCGGATCCGCCATCCAAGCCATCGAACCCTGGTAGCCGGCGTCCAGCCAGCGCTCCAGGGCAGCGCTGCGCAGGGCCAGGCGGCTGCTACCGGGAACGGCGGCGATGCCTGCTACGGCGAAGCCCTCGTCCAGGGCCCGTTGGCGCAGGCTTTGAGAAAGGTTGTCGGAACTGGAAGCGGACACGGGCAGTCGGTAAAGTCTGGCCAAATCAAGACCACCAGGCGTGTCCTTTTCTTCCTCAACCCGCTTCAGCCCGCTGCTTCGCTGGATGGGGATCACCCTGGTGGTGCTCCTGCTCCTCAATCTGTTGGCGGTTTTGTCGCTTTGGGATTGGGGGTCCGAACCGTTTCGCCAGTTGGTGGTTGAACGGTTGGTGCAGCAATCCCCCCTGGCCCTGGTGGGCTTGGTGTTGATGTATGTCGCAGCCAGGCTTGATGATGGCGGCAACCAGCGCTCGCCGCTGCTCTGGGCCGTGTGCCTGCTGAGCGGCCTGCTGGCGGTGTTGCTGACGGCCGCCCTGCCGATTGCCTTTGGGGGCGACAAATTGATGCAGGAGCAGGCCGACCAGCAGTTGGCCGCCTCCAAGGGTCAGCTGGAAATGGCCCGTCAACAAAGCAAGGATCCGGCCATGCTGCAGCAGTTGGTGCAGCAAGCCGAGGCCCGCGGCCAGGTGCCCGCCAACGCAACCCCTGAACAGAAAACCCAGGCGGCCCGCACTTTCGTCGAGCGTCAGTTGGGCCAGATGGAAGGTCAGTTCAAGCAAATGCAACAGACCAGCGCCGTGACCCTCAATCAGCGCCGCTTGGGCAATTCCGCCGGTGCGGTGGTGCTGATTGCCGCCTTCACCATTCTTTGCCTGGGCAGTGTTCTTTAGCCCTTCGGCGCTGGAGGTTCCCGGTTTCCGGCCCATTCGCTGGTTAGCGTTTGATTTCCAGCCCCCATAGCCCCCATCCCTAGCCCATTGGATCCCCCTTCCACCCTGCCAAGACCCGATCAGCCCCTCAATTCCAGGCTGCAGCAGGACCTCAAAAACGACCTGATCGCGGGTCTTCTGGTGGTGATCCCCCTGGCCACCACCATCTGGCTGGCCACCACGGTCAGCCGTTTTGTGCTGGCTTTTCTCACCTCGATTCCCAAGCAGTTCAACCCCTTCAACACCCTGCATCCCTTGCTGCAGGAACTCATCAACCTTGGCTTGGGCCTTTTGGTGCCATTGCTGGGCATCCTGCTGATCGGCCTGATGGCCCGCAATATCGTCGGGCGTTGGTTGCTGGAGTTTGGCGAAGGCACCCTGCTGCGCATTCCAGTGGCCGGCTCGGTGTACAAAACCCTCAAGCAGTTGCTGGAAACCTTTCTGAGAGATAACTCCAGCCGCTTTCGTCGGGTTGTGTTGGTGGAATATCCCCGGGAGGGTCTGTATGCCCTTGGCTTCGTCACCGGAGCGATGGGAAGCTCGATCCAGGCGGATTTCAGTGAGACCATGCTGAGCGTCTTCATTCCCACCGCCCCCAACCCCACCACCGGTTGGTATGCCGTGGTACCAGAGCGCCTCGTCAAGGACCTCGATCTCAGCGTCGAAGATGCCTTCCGCACGATCATTTCGGCTGGCATTGTCAACCCAGATGAGCGTCAGCCCCCTTCCAATCGCAGCTTCTCCAGCCTGATGGCCCAGTTGCGGGCCCCCCAGCTCTCCTGATGCAGAGTCACTCTCTTTCTCGTGAACTGGCCCTGTTGATGCTCGGTCAGGTGGATGATCGGGGCAGCAAGCCCATGCCGCCGTCGGATCTGTCGATGGAGGCGCTATTGCATCAGGCCCAGGCCAGCCTGGCCCTGCATGTGCGTGAGGCCCTCGACCATTCCGCCGGTGATCTCGAACAGGCCCAGCAGCAGTTGCTCGATAGCGAGCTGCAGCAGGAGGGCGAGCAGAGCTTGCCCCGGGTGCGCACCCACCTGCAGAAGGGTCTGGCCTTGGCGGAACAGGCCCTGAATCGTTTGTCGGCCAGCCTTGAGTTGCCGCGGCTGTTGGTGTTGGCCGACCAGGAGGCGGTGCGTCGGGGCGCGATCGAACGGGCCCAGGCGGTGTTGCAGCAGCGCGAAGACTTGGACGCCCGCTTGGATCGGGTAATGGAGGGCTGGCGTTTAACCCGTCTGCCCCGCATCGATCGGGACATTCTGCGGCTGGCGGCGGTCGACCTGGAGCAGTTCGGCACCCCCCTAGCCGTGGCCTGCAGTGAGGCGGTCGAACTGGCGAATCGCTATAGCGATGAGCAAGGAAGGCGCATGATCAACGGTGTACTGCGGCGCTTCACCAACGCCACCAAGGTTTAGGGAGGGTTTCAGCCAAGATGGTTTTTGATTGGTTTCGCCGCCGCACCGCGCCCCAAGCCGAGACAGCCGCCGAGTCAGCCGCCGACACACCGGCTGAGCAAGCCCCCGGTCCCGATTCAGATTCAGATTCAGATCTGGAGGCCGTCGCCCCTGAGGCCGAGATTGAGGTTGTTGCGGCGGTTGTGTCGGAGGTTGCTGAACCCTCAGCCGCTCCACAGGATCCCCCAGCCGAGGCGGCCACGACCCCTCCGGCTACGGCTGCGGACCCCTCAGGCGATGTTGATCAAGAGGCCCTGGCATGGGCGCGCCAGGCCTATGCCCGTCTGAAGGCCCAGCAGCAAGCTGCTTCGCCTGCCCCGGCGACCGTTGTCGCCGCACCGCCATCGCCGGCAGTTTCCCCATCCAGTCCAGTCGAAGTTGCTCCCACCGAGCTTGGGAATCAACAACCCGCTGGGCAGGAACCCACAGAGCAGCAACCCGCAGCTGCGGCTGAAACAGCGCCTGTGGCGCCAACGCCGGTGCCACTCGATGGCCCCGCCCCAGCGGCCCCGGGCCGATCTCTATTGGAGCAAGCAGCGGCCCAGCGTCAGCAGCGGCTGCAGGAATTGACGGCTCAGGAGAGCCTGGCCGCCTCCGAGGCTTTGGCCGCCCCTGCTGACCGGCCAGCGGCCGCTGTAACCGGTACTTCCGTCCCCGGGACCGCCGTCCCCGGGACCGCCGTTTCGGTGCCCGCTGGCGATGATCCCCAGCTGGGCGATTTCGATGACACCTTTACCTGGTCGGCGGAGGTGTTGGCCGCCCAGGGACGCTCGGTGGAGCAGGTTTCGATCGAGGAAATCGACTGGCTGGGGCGATTGCGGCGCGGCCTGGAGAAGACCCGCCGCGGTTTCGTCACCCAGCTGCTCGACACCTTGGGCGACGATCCCCTCACCCCCGAGGTGATCGATGACCTGGAAACCACGCTTCTGCGGGCTGATGTGGGCGTCCAGGCCACCGACCAGGTGCTGGCGGCCCTGCGGCAGCGGCTCAACGAAGAAGTAGTGGATCCGGCCGAGGGTTTGCGCTTTCTCAAGGAGCAATTGCGGGGCCTGCTGGAGGCGCCGATCAGCGCCAGTGGCCGCGAGTTGTTGGTGCCCGAACGGGGGCGGCTGAATGTTTGGTTGTTGGTGGGGGTAAATGGGGTTGGTAAAACCACCACCCTGGGCAAATTGGCCAATCTGGCCGTGCGCAGTGGCTATAGCTGTTTGATCGCAGCGGCGGACACCTTCCGGGCGGCGGCGGTGCAGCAGGTGAGTGTGTGGGGCGAGCGCAGTGGCGTTGCGGTGATTTCCAATCCCACTGCCAATGCCGATCCGGCGGCCGTGGTCTACGACGCCATCGGCGCCGCCCAGGCCAAGGGCTGCGAACTGGTGCTGGTAGACACCGCCGGTCGCCTGCAGACCAAAAACAACCTGATGGAAGAGTTAGCCAAGGTGCGACGCATCGTCGACAAGCTGGCCCCCGAGGCGGCCGTTGAATCCCTGCTGGTGCTCGATGCCAGCCAGGGTCAAAACGGGTTGAAACAGGCGATGGCCTTTGCCCAGGCAGCGGGCCTCACCGGGGTTGTGCTCACCAAACTCGATGGTAGCGCCCGCGGCGGTGTGGCCCTGGCGGTGGCGTCTGAGGCCAAGTTGCCGATCCGCTTCATCGGTGCCGGCGAAACGATCCGTGATCTGCGGCCATTTAATAGTTTTGAATTTGTTGAGGCGCTGTTAGCGTCCTGAGCAGTAATCACTACATTTGAATTCTACAATCGTGCTTGTGGCTGATCTGGTCATTCGATCTGGGTTGTGTATCGTGCCGAACATATGGTTATCGGACCCGCAAACCACTCCCATGCCTTGATGGCCTCCGCCAACGAGCACTGCACCGCAATGGTTTTGCGGTTATAGAGCCCGATGCCTCACCGTGGTTCACGGAAAGGGGGAGCCCCAGGGGAGTGGTTATCGGAACCTCCCAATAAAGAGTTAGCTGCACAGGAAGGCCGAGGTCGGTATCGTTGATGTGATGGTGGCGCTTTCGGATGCCGACAATCCTCAGAAGCGGTGCATATAGGGTCTACTTCTACAGTCACGAGCCAAACGAGCCTCCCCATGTTCATGTCGACAGAGATAAGGCGTCTTGCAAAGTCTGGCTTGTTCCTGTGGCACTGTCCTCAAGCCTTGGTTTCAGCGCCAGAGAGCTGCGTGAAATTGAACGGCTGGTCAGCTTGAACAGAGCTATCCTGCTTAAAGCATGGGAGGAGTTTCATGGCTAACCCTGGTGAGCAGGTCACTGACGTTGCGTTGACAGAAGACAGGCTGATCGTCGACCTAGCTGACGGTCGTTCTATCTCGGTACCGCTGGCTTGGTTCCCAAGGCTTCTACATGCAACCTCCCAGGAGCGTGACAACTGGGAGATTGCAGGGGCTGGCTACGGAATCCACTGGCCAGATGTCGATGAGGATTTAAGTGTGGAAGGCCTGCTTCGAGGTGCGCCAGCGCCCAAGGCAAAGGCTCTAGTCAGCTAACAACGCCATGCATCTGAGCCGCCGCCGTAACGTTCTATTCTTCGCCGAGAAAACCTTGCGGCCTGGTGATGGCGAGCGTTAGGCGTATCAGGCAGGGCGGAGGAGCATAGCCCGTCCATGTTGCGAACAGCTGTTGCTGATGATTGTTGCAACGTGGGAACACTCGATGGGTGCACAAGCATCCAATCGATGACCAACCCGAACAGCCCGCCGGGGCTGATCCAGCGCTACCGGGAGGAGCTGCAGGCCCGCCACTACGCGCGCCGCACGGTGAAGACTTACGAGTAGTGGCTGCGGCGGTTTCTTCGGTTTCATGGCATGCGCCATCCGCGGGAGATGGGCAGCGCGGAGGTGAACGCTTTTCTCACGCACCTGGCGGTGGAGGCTCAGGTGAGCGCCTCCACGCAGAACCAGGCCCTCTCGGCGCTGCTGTTTCTGTACCGAAAACTGCTGGAGCGGGATCTGGATCTGGAGGGAGTGGTGCGTGCCCGCAAGCCTCAACGGTTGCCGGTAGTGCTGACAGAAGAAGAGGTGCGATTGGTCTTGCAGCGGCTCGAAGGAAGTGAAGCGCTGGTAGCTGGTCTGCTGTATGGCAGTGGGCTGCGATTGATGGAGGCTCTGCGGCTGAGGGTGCATGACCTGGATTTCAATCGGCAGGAACTGACCGTTCGGAATGGAAAGGGCGGAAAAGACAGACGCACAATGCTTCCGAAACAGCTAGCGAAGAAGCTGCAGATCCATCTTGAAAAGGTTCGAACTGTACACAAACGAGACTTAATAGAGGGACGCCATCATCTCGATCCGAGTTTGATTCAGAAATCGGTGCGGAGCGCTGTGCTGGCAGCTGGTATCAGCAAGCCGGCCAGCTGCCACAGCTTGCGTCATTCTTTTGCCACACACCTATTAGAGAGAGGACAGGACATTCGCACAATTCAGGAATTGATGGGTCACAAGGACCTAAAAACAACAATGATCTATACGCACGTTCTCAATCGCGGACCATTGGGCGTCGCCAGCCCGGCAGATTTCCTGTAAAGAAACGGGAAAGAGCCGCCGGTGATACCGGGTCCGTATAAAATCCCAACCAAGCCACCGTACAATCCCTCAGACCTAATGCGCCGCATGCCCTTTGGAGCAAATTGCCGGCTTCCCAACTGCCGCTTAGGCCGACAACGGCACCCACCGCAGAGCGGATACCGGACCCGTCCATACAGCGTTCGGCAGACAAGCACCCTGACTAGATCAAACCGCGAAGGATGCCTCCTGGGTCACTACCAGTGATTCGACGATATAGCGAAAGGGCTTGAGCATCAGTCAGGCAACAAATAATATCAGCAGCAATTCTATGGTTGGGCTCCTTCCCTAGGTCGCGGTCTCGGAATAAGCCATGAAACTGCAATGGAATGGCTCTAAGCTCTTCGCGTTTCAGATTCTTTAGAAAGAAGTAGAAGAGTGATCTGATAATTTTATGATAGCCTGCTTGTTGAAGAGCCAAGCTAGGCCTATCAATGACGTATGTCCATACGAGTTCTTTTAGCATCTTGATCTGAAGAACTATGTCCTCATCAAAAACAACTCTGCGGTCTCCCTCGGTATAAGTGAGATTAACCATGATGCCTCTCTGAATCCAATCAGAGATTAGACATGAGGAAGCACGCTTGATCTCAATCCGCTCCTGTTGATGACCGCTAAATGAGGATACAACGTTTAATAAGTCCAAGACTTTCTTCAAGGCTTCTAGGTGATCATCATTAAAACTGGTTGGCACCTCTTGCTTGTCCCAGCGTCTCTTGATATCGTCAACAAGGCGTAAAGTCTCTAGTGTTATAGAGACGTCTTCCGATCCAAGCTATTGCAGAGGAATAAGCCCGGCACGATAAAAGTCTTCTGTGTCATGAATAGCAAATGTAACATCGTCTGCAAAATCCATAATCTCCGCTTCTAGAGACTTTCTGGAGTCTGCAGACGGAAATAGGGATCTTGCAAATTTAAATTCTTCAGACTCTGACTGAGAATAGTGTCCGTACTTAGCATGAGTAGTTCCACCTTCTCCTGTCCTAGCCCTTGGATACTTGGTAATCGCCGCTAGAGTAGCTCTAGTCAAATTAAGCCCGCGATACTTTTCGCTGTGAGGCTCGATCTTCGTTAGAATTCTGAATGTTTGGGCGTTACCTTCGAAGTGGCCCGAGTCTTCAGTCAATTGTTGCAAAGTTTCCTCGGCAACATGGCCGAATGGCGGATGGCCAAGATCGTGGGCGAGGCCTGCTGCCTCACAGACATCTGGATCAACGCCACCAAGACGATCTAGGTGACCTTTTGGAATGCTGTCGTCGCTAATTAGCTTCTCTGCTATTCGCCGCGCAACTTGCCCTACTTTGAGGGAATGCGTTAACCTGTTATGCACTATTGCCCCCTCATCCGCTGAAACTACTTGGGTAACACCTTGTAGTCGCCGAAATGCTTCTGAATAAAGTATTCGATCCCTATCTCTCTGAAACTGACTTCTTTGATCTGCTGCACTTGAACCACGAACGTGTAGCCGGTCACCCCTGGAGATGGACATCACGCACACTTCCTATAAGTGAGAGCTAATCCTTCCCGATTGAACTACAATTTTGCCTTCGCTTGCCAGACGCCAAACCGTCCTAGCAATCTCATGCTTGTAGACAAAGTCTTCCTTTCTGAGACGTGCGAGAATGTCTTGAAGGGTATTAGGCGGGTCTTCCTCTTGAAGGAGACGCAAAATCCGCTCGTCGAGCTCAGCTGCGACCGGTCGCTCAAGCGTTTCCATGGTTTGAAGCCTGTCAACACTATTGCTACGATAGTAAACAGCCGTCATTATGTCAATAGGAACGTTTGCGTCGTTGCAGCCCGTTGTTACGCAGGTTCTTCAATGCAAGCATCTTCCTGCTGGCCGAACAACAAGATGCAGCGGACGGTCCATGCATGGGAGTCAAAGATGTGGGCTTCTTCCCGCCGCTGATCTTGGGCGTTGGACCAAGCCGCTGCGCGGCAGATTCAACAGCCAGAGTCTATTATCAAGCGTTCAATATCAGATCGTTCATTGTTGTTATAATTGGGCAACCAGCTTTACACGTATGCCGGCTCATCATCTCTTCCACTCTTTGGGAGGCCATGAAAACCATGGAGCAGGCATTTCTACTCATCATCGAGGCCAATCGTAAAAGGAACCTGAAAAGCGGGCGGACATATCTCCTGTAGCTTGAGGCCCCAGCGCCCCAAGATCCAAGTGGTGCGGGCTTGTCCAACACCGGATAGATCGTGGCTGCGCACGATCTATCCATGCCGTTAGGCGATATCCCTGAATGATCATGCCCACGTGGTGGTGTGGCGTGGATAAGGCGCTCCGCGTCGCATCCACAGTCATCGTCGCCACGGTGGATGCACTACGCTTATCCGCCCTACGAGGCTAGGTTATAGTCTTCGTTGGATATCGACTTTGACCTAATAAGGAGGCCCCCGCAATGACAGAAGTCTTCCGTGTGTTTATTGCTTCACCAGGTGATGTGCCAGCGGAGCGAGACGCGCTGACCCGCGTCGTTGACGAGGTCAATGTGACTGCTGCCCCGCTTGTCGACTGCAGGCTGGAAGCCGTTCGCTGGGAGACACACTCCAGTCCCGATGCCGGCCGTCCTCAGCAAGTGATAAACAACCAGATTGGAGAGTACGACGTTTTTATCGGTGTCATGTGGCGACGATTTGGTACACCTTCAGGGGTCGCAGATTCCGGAACAGAAGAAGAGTTTCGTATTGCTTACAAGCGCTGGGAGGAATTGCATAAGCTTGCCTTAATGTTCTACTTCTGTGAAGCTCCTTTCTACCCGAAAACCTTGGGTGAACTCGAACAGATGAAGCGAGTGCTCCTATTTCGCCAGGAGCTCGAGGGGAAGGCGCTTGCGTGGTCGTACGAAGACCACGGCTTGTTTGAGGCAACAATTCGAAAGCACTTATGCAGGCGGCTTCCCTCGTTGGTCGAAAGTCGGGCCGGAACCAAGAAAGCACTAGCTAAGCCCGATGACAGCTCGATCGATGACCTTCGTGTGCTATGGCCGAAGATGAGTTCCGAAGTACAACGCGCCTTCAGTATTGCCTACAACGAGAACCGTCTTGCGGGAGATCCCGGTATCCAGACCAGAGATCTAATTGCCGCGCTCTTGAGGATCGAGTCACCTACTCTCCAACAAGTCGTGACAGACATCCCGAGCGAGGCACTTCCGGAGGCTACGAAGGGACCCGTTTCGGACGAAGCGTATGTGATCGAAGAACGACCCCCCCCCTACCAGGAAAGATGTCACCCCTCTCAATCGCAAACCCGGGGGCTTGATGGAGCAGAGCAATGCGTCGTTACAGCGAGGCGATCAAGGCTGATGTCAGAAGGCGGATGAGTCCGCCGAACA
>JBIIRU010000071.1:0-10040 GCA_044341355.1 Cyanobium sp.
CTGCTCAAAGCGGTCGCTCCAGCCGGCCGCCGTGCCACCCGTGACGCCGGAGGCCTGGGAACGGATCGAAGCGTCGGCCACCATGGCAAGGCTTAGGGGGAAATTCAGCTTGGCACCCGCCGCAGGGGCTCGGCGTCAGCCTCTGGCAGAGAAGGCAGAACCACTTGTTGCTGCAACTTGAACACAACGATCGAGGCATCGTCATCGAGGGCGCGATCCGCCCCCACAAACCGGTCCAAACGACCAAAAAGTTGATCAAGGATTTCCTGGGCGCCACTGCCGCGGCCACAGCTCACCTGAAAAGTCCGCAGCAGCCGATCCTCATCAAAGCGACCACCACTCAAGCCGGTGGCCTCCGTAACGCCATCGGTGTAATATAGAACCACGTCGCCAGGTTCCAAGCGGGTCTGGCCGCAGCCATAGCTGGTTTCGCTCTGCAGCCCGATCAACATTCCCGGTGCATCCAGCCTCTCTACCTGGGCTGTCTGACGACGCCAGAGCAGGGGTGGATTGTGTGCTGCATTGGCATAGCGCAAGCGGCGGCTGGGTGGGTCGTAATCGGAATAGAAGAGGCTGACGAAGCGGTGGGAATGGGCTAGATCGTCCTGGGCCAATCGATTCAGGTCAGCAAGGATGCGATCTGGGGCCAGACCCCGGCTCACCTCCGCCCGCAGTATCCCCCTTAACAAAGTCATCAGCAGGCCCGCCGGCACCCCCTTGCCCATCACATCCCCCATCACCAGGCCCCAACGTTCCCGTTCCCGCTGGTTGCCGCTGGACTCGGGTCGAGCAGGAATGAAGTCGTAGTAATCGCCACCCACTTGGAAAGCGGGTCGACAACGGGCCGCCAGCTCAACGCCCTCGATCACGGGGCAGCGGTCCGGCAGCAACTGGGCCTGGATTTCCGCGCCGATGCTCAGCTGACGATCCAGGCGTTCGTGTCTGCGCCTGTCCTCCTGGAGAATTTCGTTCTCCAAGGCCACCCCGGTGAGATCGGCCACGAGCTGGAGGTGGCGGCGATACACCTCGCTCCAGCAGTAACCCCTCCGGCCACTGAAGACATACAAGCGTCCCCGCTGGCGATTGCGCGCCACGATGGAGGTAGCCATCACCTGGGCCGGACCCACCAGGCGTCGGACCAGGGGGTCCAGCGTTGCCACGACGGCTTCCCCACTTACCTGGGCCGTGAACTGGCCATCGGGGAGGGCGGCGATTTGCCGCAACACCTCACCACAACGATCGCCAGCCGTGGCCTTGAGATGGTCTCGCCACAGCCTGCCGTCGTCATGGAAGACCACCAGCAGGCTGCCCTCGGCCTGCACCAACCGCGAGGCGGCCAGGGGCACCAGCTCAAGAAAGCGCTGCAGGTTGGTAAAGCTGCGCAGGGCAAAGCAGAGGGAAGCCAACAACTCCTGATTGCGACGTTGTTCGCCACTGAGGCTGTCGAGCAACTGGCGCAAGGACAACGACGACGCCAATCCCCGCTCGGATACTGCCGAGCTGGACCTCTCGGAGGCAGGGGAAGGGGAGCCGGGCGGCGGTCCACTCAAAAAGGTGCCGCATAGGGATTCGAAAGTTAGCAGCGTTGGACGGGCGCAGGAGGCAGGGGCAGCAGCAGCCGGTATTGGCGATTTGACGAATCATCGCTGGCTAAGCTGAATTTGTTGATCGGTTCAAGGAGGGCTTCCGTGCCAACACCAATGCAATCGACGCGCAAAATGACTGCAACGCTGAAAATGACTTCGCTGCTGAGTTCAATCCCGCAAACGATGTCTCGCACCCTTCCTGCCATGGTTAGCCAGCGAACAACCGCCCTGATCAGCTCGGCCCTGCTGCTCGCAGCGACCAGTCTCTCGCCAGCTTTGGCCGCCGAAAAATGTGTGTTCCTCCAGCCAATCGGTGGCGATGGAGCCAGCCCGGTGGTGGCCAAGTCAGTGGGCCGAGATAAATTGTTGGGAAAATCGAACTGGAACACCGACTTCCTGGTGGATCGTCCCTTCCAAAGCTATAAGTTCTTCTTCACCGCCAACTCTTCTGATACCAAGGCCAAGTATCCCGTAGCAGGATTTATGAAATTCAGCGATGGATCCTCTCTGCAGGTCATCAACGAAACCATGAATCCCCCCATCGGCACCGGTCGCATGTTTGGTCCCTTCCAGGCCGTGCCCGGCAAGCAAGCCAAGCAGATGAACTTCAAGGTGGGGGCCAGCAATGACCCCAGTTCCCTGGGATTTAGCTATCGGATCTCCGTGCAGGGGTGTAATTGATCGCATCAGTCGCCCTCTGAAGCCGATGGGCCTTTCCAATCCCCCCCCCTCCCCAGCCACGGCCCGCTTGGGCGAACGCAAGCCCCCCGGCCGGCCTCCCGCCAGGGACATGGTTTGGATTCCAGGGGGCTCCCTGCTGATGGGCTCGAACAACCATTACCCCGAGGAGGCACCCCAGCACCGACTGGAGGTGGGTGGGTTGTGGATGGATCGGGCCCCGATCACCAATGCCCAGTTCCTGAAATTCATCAAAGCCAGCGGTCACCGCACCCTGGCCGAGCGACCCGCCGACGCCTCCCAGTATCCGGGGGCTCGGCCCGAGCTTTTGGCACCAGCCTCGATCGTGTTTGCCGCTCCAGCCGCCTCGGTGGATCTGGGCAATCATTACAACTGGTGGAACTATGTTGCGGGAGCCGATTGGCGCCATCCAGAGGGTCCTGGCAGCTCCATCAAGGGTCGGGAACACCATCCGGTGGTGCATGTGGCCTTCGAAGACGCTGAGGCCTATGCCCAATGGGCTGGCAAACGCCTGCCCACCGAGGCGGAGTGGGAATGGGCGGCCCGCGGCGGACTGGAGGGCAAGGACTATGCCTGGGGCGACGAACTCCATCCTGGCGGTAGAATGCTGGCCAATACGTTCCAGGGCGACTTTCCCTACGCCAACAGCCAGCTCGATGGTTGGGACCGAACCTCGCCCGTGGGCAGCTATCCCGCCAATGGCTATGGATTGGTCGACATGATCGGCAATGTCTGGGAGTGGACGCAGGATTGGTATCTCGACCATGGAGCCCGGCTGGACTCCGGCTGTTGCGCCGCCAGCGCCAGTGCCAGGGAGCGCAGCATCGCAACCGACCTTGGCGCCATTCGCATCCCCCGCAAAGTGGTTAAGGGGGGATCTTTTCTTTGCGCCCCGAGCTACTGCAGGCGCTACCGTCCCGCTGCCCGCATGGCCCAGGGCGTGGATACAAGCACTTGCCACATGGGTTTTCGCTGCGTGATCTCCAGCTCAATGCCATGAATCTCACTAATGAACTGGCCAAGGAGCGCAATCGGGCGGCCGAGGAGCGCACCTTGATGGCTTGGATCCGCACCTGCCTATCGCTGATCAGCTTCGGCTTCGGCCTCGACAAAATTGTCGGTGCGATCAACCGCACCCGCCTGGGCGCCAGCGGTCACGCCGACCTGACCGTGCGGCTTGTGGCCATGGCTTTCATTCTGACCGGCATCGTGGCCATGGCGGCCGCCACCCGGCAACACCGACGCAACCTGATCCTGCTGGGGCGGGCTGACTACACCTATGTGCCCCAGACCTCAATCGGCACCGGCACCGCCCTGGCCCTGATGGCCATCGGCACCGTCTCGCTGCTGACGCTCATCTGGGGAGCCCTGCCCTGAAGGGTGCAAACCAGGGGATCAGGGGGCCTTTCGTGCAATTCATGCGCAAATAGCCCTAAAGTCTTCGGAAACCTTGCGCAAACTGACACCCACCTCGGGAAGGCCATTACCAACATTGAGGCAATGCTCTAGGTCCCCAGTTTTAACCTGGTCTTAACCAGACTGAGGCTTAGGGCCATGGCAATTCTCCCAACGACCATGCAAATTCTCCCAACGACCATGCAAACGTTGTCTGATCCAGCCTCCAAGATTTCCCAGCCAACCAGTGGAACCGGTTGGCGCCTCGGGCCTTACACCCTGTCGGACGACGGCATGCTCATGCTGGGGGACAGCTTGGTTTCGCTGAGCCCCTTGCAAAGGCGCCTGCTCCAATGTTTTGTGCGCCACAACCGCACACTGTTGAGCAAGGAACAGTTGATGCGTGAAGTCTGGGGCCATGAATATGTCAGCGAAGTCAGCCTGGCCCGGGCCGTGCACAGCCTGCGCCAGGTGTTCGCCCAAGGGCCCCTTGGCAGCCAATTGATCCGCACCGTCTACGGCACCGGGTACATCCTTGAGGCTTCCGTGCGGGAGATCGACCCTCCCGGCGACTCCCCTGCCAGCCCAAGCCCAGGGCTCTTGCCAGCCCTGGCCCAGGATGATTACCTGGATGCCCTCTTGGCCCTGAGACAACAAGATCCCACCCAGCTGGCGTTTTCGGAATCCATCCTGCGCCGCTGTTTAAAGGTCCAACCCAATTTCACGCCAGCCCTGGTGGCTCTGACGGAAACCCTGCTGTTGCAGCGAGCCTGCGGCGCTGAAGATCCCACCAGCCTCTCTGAAGAAATTGAAAGCTTGGTTGCTCAAGCCGAGGCCCAGCAAACCATGACGGTTGAGCTGGAGGCCCTGCGGGCCGAAGCACAGCTGCAACTGCAGCGCCGACCCGATGAGGCCGCACAGTCCTTCAGTGCCCACCAAGCGAACGCCAAGGAGCCAGGCCCTGGTCAGCGCGCCTGGGCGAGGCTGCTGCTGGGCATGGGGGATTCCCGGTCGGCACTGCAGCTGCTGGAGCAGGGATTGGACCGGGAGCGGCCCCATGGCTGGCTCTTGGCGGCCCTGGCCCATGCCCATCTGGGCCAGTTCCAACAAGCTCTGGAGTCCCTGAAACTACAGCGTCAAACGATCAATCCGGCCTTTCCCTTGCCCCTCAACCATTTATTGGAGGCCCTGATCCTGGCCAACCAAGGCGACTCTGAAGCGGCACTCACCGCCTTGTCCGCTTCCGGCATTTTGTTCAAGCCTTTCGGCAGCCTGCACGCCATCGCCGCCACGGTGCAGGCCTTGGCTGGGCAGCGCTCCCAGGCCCGATCCCTGGTCAGCGAAGCGCACCGCTTGGAACCAAGGCAGTTAAGGCTGGCCAGTTTGTGGGGCCTGGCGGCCCTGAACCTGGATGACAAAGCGGGTGCGGACCATTTCTTCCGACTGGCCAAAACCCACGGCTGCGCAGCCTCCTTTTACCTAGAGGATTCGGCCTTCCTGGCCCCCCATCAGCATGGTGCCGTGGTGACCAACCATCAGCGCAAGGAGAGCGGCCAGCCCCGATCCGTTACCACTACCCTCATCGCCTTGGCCCCTTGGCGCCCGGAAGTACTCAGAGCAGTCGAAACGGCATGATTTGGCCCCCCAATCCCATGGGCCCAGACCCGCTTGCCAGCCATGTCCTCCACCCGTGACCCCCGCAGACTCACCCCCTGGCGAGCTCGCCAGGTGCTTACCGGTTTAGCTGGGTCCAGCCTGCTCCTCGGATTGGTGGCCTGCCTACCCCCCCCGCTGGGGTCCGCCCAGGCCACCGGCGCCCCCAGCCGTGGGGTCGTAACCCTGCCCACCGATCCCCGTTTGCCCCGGGCCGCCGACGGACGCCCCTATCCAGTTGTGCCAAGCAGCCCGGCCGCCATCGCTGGGTTATTGACCGCTGTGGAAATGGCCCTGCGCTCTGGTACCACCCCTGCTGCCGATTTGGCCAAACTGGGCCACCAGCAGCAGGTGATCTATCGGGTGCTGGCGCACCGACCCGACCTGGCCAACCAGGTGCGTTCCTACCTGGCGCCCCGCTGGCAACTGGTGCTGGATCAGCACATGGTGGCGCGGCGAGCCTTTCTGGAAATGCGCCGCGGCAAAAGCCTGGCCGTAAAAGTGCCTGCCTGGCGCATCATTCCCCCCGAGCCAGCCGCCAATCTGTTGGGTTACTACCACGCCGCAGCAGCTGCAACCGGCATTCCCTGGGAAGTGCTGGCGGCGGTGAACCTGGTGGAAAGCGGCATGGGTCGAATCGACGGGGTGTCGATTGCCGATGCCCGGGGACCGATGCAATTTCTGCCCTCCACCTGGGCGGAAGCGGGCATCGGTAAAGGAGGCGATATTCGCAACCCCCAGGACGCCATCCACGCCGCTGCCCGTTATCTGGTGCGTCGCGGCGGCCTCAAGGACATCCGCAAGGGGCTGTGGGGGTACAACAACAGCGACCAATACGGACGCGCTGTCCTCGCCTACGCCTCCCTGATCAAAGAAGATCCTGCCGCCTACACCGGCCTCTACCACTGGGAAGTGCACTATCCCACCGTCGCCGGCGACCTCTGGCTACCCGTGGGCTATGACCAACCCAGACCCCTGGCGGTGACCACCTTCTTGCAACAGTCCCCCGCCAGCGCCCCGCCCGCAGCGGTGGCAGGAATCCTGATCAGCCAGCAAGCCAATCCTTGACTTATCCGCACCAAGGGCAACGATGCTGACAGCGATACCCCTGCCCCTGGAGGACTTGCCGCCCCTGCCCCCCCTCAACCTGGCGGTGGTGGGGCATGTGGAAATGGTGCGCTTCGTTGAGGTTGCCCAGCTACCTTCAGCGGGGAGCATCACGGCCGCCAAGGCCTTCCACCAATGCCCCGCCGGCGGTGGTGCGGTGGTTGCGGTCCAGCTAGCGCGACTCACGGGCCAACCGGTGCGGTTTTTCACAGCCCTGGGGTGCGATGCAATCGGCGAACAGGCGGCCAGGGAACTAACCGCTATGGGCCTGGAGCTGCATGTGGCTTGGAGGCAGGCCCCTACCCGCCAGGCGATCACATTCATTGATGGTGATGGCGAGCGCACGATCACGGTGATCGGGGAGCGGCTGGCGGCCCATGGCAGCGATGCCTTGCCATGGCAAGTGCTGTCCGATTGCGACGGGGTCTTCGTGACGGCGGCAGACGCAGCAGCCCTGAGACAAGCGCGGCGCGCCAAGGTGCTGACAGCGACGCCGCGCACCCGCCTTGGTGTGCTGCAAGAGGCGGGGGTGCAGCTCGATGCCCTGATTGGCAGCGCCCTTGATCCAGCCGAAACCTATCGCGACGGTGATCTCAATCCACCCCCCACCCTGGTGATTCGCACCGAAGGCGCCCGGGGCGGGCAGGTCAGTCCAGGGGGCCGTTTCCTGGCCCCCGAACGCAAGCGACCCGTGGCTGACACCTACGGTGCCGGCGATTCCTTTGCCGCCGGAGTCACGGCGGCGCTGGCGGCCCAATGGCCGCTGGCGGCAGCAATCAGCCTGGGCTGCCACTGTGGCGCCGCCTGTCTGGATGGCAAGGGACCCTATCGGGGTCAACTCAGACTGGCGGAGTCCAAGCTGGGGTGGATCAGGGGTTTGGAGGCCGGGTCCGGAAGTGGCTAAGGGTATCGAGCAGCTCCTCGGTATCAACCGGCTTGATCAACAAGAAGTTGATGCCGGCCTGCAAAAAAGCCCTATCGGATTCGAGAAAGACATCCCCTGTCATGCCGATGATGGGTAGATGATTATAGCGGTGATCCGGGCGATGATCTTGGCGGATACGCCTAGCCGTCTCCAAACCACCCATACCGGGCATGGTCATGTCCAACAACACCATCTCTATCGGATGGATGGCCATGAGCGCGAGGGCCTCTTCGCCACTGGCGGCGGCGAAGACCGTGGCGCCATGAGATTCGAGAATCTCTTGCAGACAATGGCGCAAACTGTGGTAATCCTCAGCCAAAAGAAGACGCAATCCCGCCAAACGTGGAGCCTCTGGATCGGGGGAAGACATCCGACAAACCTGGGGTGACACGTCAAAATCAGAATAAAAACCTGATTCGGCCGAAGCCTGCTTTTCGGGTAGCCGTAAAGGCAACAGGATAAAGAAACAACTACCTCGGCCCTTTTGACTATCCACCAACAACTGGCCGCCAAGGGACTGGACAATATCGCGACTAATAAATAACCCCAGACCCGTACCCTCTTCGTCGCTGGTATGGACGTTATCAAGACGGTGAAAAGGAAGAAAGATACTGGCGCAGTCGTTGGCACCCAGTCCAGGGCCCGTATCTTCGACAGCAATGCGCAGGGTATGGGCTTCAGCGGTGCCTGGGGGCACAAGACTCCAATGCAAACGGATCGTGCCTTGGCTTGTAAACTTACCGGCATTGGAGAGCAAGTTGAGAATCACCTGCTTGAGCTTCATCGAATCTGTGAGAATAAATTCTGGCACATCAGCATCAATATCCACCAGAAAGTTGAGATCTTTACATTCAAACTGGGGTGCCATTATTTGATACAGAATTTTGGTCATCTCTCGTACCGCTACCGGCTCCAAACGAATTTTTGCTAGCTGGCCTTGAGGTCGCTGGGGGTCAAGCAAATCATTTACTACATCCAAAGCGTGTTGACTGGCCGAGAGAATTGCGCCATACCTGAAATGGTCGTCTCGATCAACCTGGGTGGCCATGGCTTGACCAGCATGGTTGCGAATCGCCGCAAGGGGTGTGCGAATTTCATGGCTCATACGACTGATTAAATTCTGATTTTCAGTCAAAGCAAGGCGAGCGGCGGCACCACTCTTGAGTGCCTGTTGTTCACTTTCTTTGATCTGTTCTATCAAAGTAGCCACAATCATAGCGACTAGACCAGTAGTAATCACAAATAAATTAAGTGCGTAATAGTTAATGGTACCAGAATATCTAAAAGGCCCTTCACCGATACTGGTGGCCCATAAGGTAACAATGGAGAGATAAAGAGAAGCAAAGCAAGCCGCTAGGCGGCCGCGCACCAGTCCTGGGATCACCACCAAGGGACGATAGAGATCCAGGTTATTGATGAGGGAAAGACCATCTTGGGTCATAACCACAAAGAGACTAAGCCCTTCCACCATGATCAGGGCCGGCAACACCGCATCTACCAGGTTGTCGCGCAAAGCGCGACGTCGACTGAACAGAATCAATAACAGGGGCGTGAGCTGAGCCTGGGCAATGCCATTACTAGACCACCAATTGAGCCATGCCTGGGTGACAAAAAATGGTGCCGTTGAACCAATGCCGGGCTGCAACACCAGCATTCCCAAGGTTGCACTCATGGGTTGCAGCACCAGAAAGACCAGGGTCACCAGCCACAGCAGGTCTGTAAGACGCTTGAGGTCGGAGCGCAGTTTAAGAAATCCAAAACAAAAGGCACCCACCAGTCCTTCAAACCCATTGGAAAGACCTAAAGCCAAGGCAATCCCGAACGGCAAGCCGGCGTTGAGGCCCAACAGCCCTTGGCCTACAACAATTCCAGGCCAGAGGCCGGGACCAAAAAGAATCACCGCCGCCAGGGCAATGCCTTCTGGGACAAAAAAAACTGGCGTCAGCACCTGATGCTGAACACTCACCTGGAAGGAGGCCTGGCCAAAAAGAAAATAAAGAGCAGCCAGCACACAAGACTGCAATATCTGCACCCTTCCAGGTCGACAACGACGCAAAAAATCTGCTATCCCTTTGCGAGGCAAAAGCAGGGAAAGGATAGAAATGGCCTGGAGGTGGCAGGTAGAGATAATCCTAACAATGGAAAACAGACCTGGAACAAAGGAAATCGAAATATAACTAAAGTTTGAGAAAATACAAAAATCAGTGATTTTATTCGAGCATAATCGACATCGTTACTGATCATACAAGTTTTATGATTGTTTATAAATGGCCCACTTCGCCTCGTCACGAACCCACCAGGTGCCCTAAAACCAAGTAACCCCGCCCGGCGTCGCCGGCCCCTTCCCCCATGGACCGAACGGGCCCCGCCAGCACCACCGCCGCCGAAATCGCCCTTGCTGCCATGCGGGCCTCCGTTTTCGGCACCGATCCGATGGCACCGGCCCCACCTGTCAGCCCCTCCATCGTGGCACCAACAGCTCCAAAGGCACCGGTGAATGCCAGCCCCCACAACGGCTCAAAGAACCCCGCCGATCTCGGCGATTTCCTTGAAACCGCGGGACTGCTGGAGTACGACCCTGAGGCGATCAGCCGCATCTACGCCGGCCATCCCCAGCGCCTGGCCCGCCGGCTGCGTCAGACCCTGATCCCGATCGGCCTCTTTTTGCTGGGAGT
>JBIIRU010000347.1:0-2895 GCA_044341355.1 Cyanobium sp.
CACCTCACGCCGCTGCCGCGGCTGCTGGTGATACCCATCGCCATCACCGCCGCCGCCTGGCTGTCGGTGATCTTCTGGCGTGGGGTGGAGGGGCTGCTGCGGCGCCGCGGCAACCGTGAGGGGCTGCTGGCCGCCGATGAGCGGGCGGTGCTGCGCACCCGCCTGCTGGCCTCGTTCGTGGCGATCAACACCTTCTTCTGGTTCGCCGATCCGCTGCAGGGGCTGCTGGGGGCCAACGGCGGCCAGGTGGTGCGCTCCCTGGTGCTGCTACTCACCTCCCTGGGGTTGTATCGCGCCTGGGGTCGCGAACCAGCCACCTACCGGCGCGAGAGCACCAGCGACAGCCTGCGCCGCCAGCTGCGCGACCTGCCCGGTCTGGAGCCCGCCCTTGATGGTCGCAATCTCGACGCCCTCTCCCCGCTGGAGGTGTTCACCCTGGTGAAGGCCATGCCGGCGGTGGGCGAGCTGCAGGCACGGCGGGTGTACGGCGAGGTGCTGCTGGACATGCTGCGCAGCGGCCGGCTTGATCAGGCCCAGAGCCTGCTCGACCTGCAGGAGCTGCGCCAAAGCCTGCAGCTCGACGACGAAGATCACCACGCGGTGATCGACCTGCTGGCCAAGCAGCATCCCGAGCTGCTGGGCAGGAACCGCTTTGAACGCCAGCGCGACGACCTGCGCCGCGAGTTGGCCCTGGCCAATCTCGAGGACTTCCTGCTGCGCCATGGCTTCAGTGTGTTCGACGCAGCGGCGCTCAACCCGCGGCAGCGTCAGGAAGCGGAGCGACTGCGGCTCGCCACCGGGCTGCCAGAACCTGGCTGGGAGTCGGTGCTGCGGCAGTTCGGGCCCCAAGGGGAGCTGGAGCGGCAGCAGCTGGAGCCACTGCGGGCCACCTGGCTGGAGGAAGCCGGCCTGCTGGCCTGGCTCGACGGCCAGCTGGCGGAGGATGGCCTGCTGCGGCCGCTGCAGCGGGTGCTAACCCGGCGGGTGGGCGAACTGCAACGGCAGCTGGCCCCCCGCCTGGCCGCCGCCGGCCTCGACCCCCTGCCGCCAGCGATGGCGCCGGCGGGCGACCTGCGCCGCGTCTTCGATCTGCTCTGGCTCGATCCCGATCCCGACACGGCGGCCTGGGTGCTGATGCTCGAACGCCAGCGCCATCCCGAGACCGTGGCCCGGCGCCTGCAGGATCCCCGCCCCGGCCTGGCCAGCTCCCCCTTCCTCCAGGGCCAGTTGCGCGGCGATGCCACGGTGGATGAGGCGTTGCTGGCGGCGCTCACGGGCTGGTCGATGTTTGATGACGTGTTGCCCGCCGGGCTGCTCTGGCTGGCCCAGCGGGGCACGGTGCGGCAGTTTCCCGCCGGCGAACCAGTGATGGAGAAGGGCTCGATCAGCGACCATTTGGCCCTGGTGCTTGGCGGCGACGTGCAGGTATTGGTGGACAGCGACGCAACGGTGGTTCTGGGGCCCGGCCGGGCCATCGGTGAGATTGGCGTGCTGACCGGCCGGCGCCGCACCGCCAGCGTGCGGGCCGGTGCGGACGGTTGCCGCCTGCTGATGCTGCCTTCCGCCACCTTCGAGGATCTGCTGCGCCGCTCCGACAGCTTCAGCCGCTCGCTGCTCTCCCAACTGGCGCTGCGGCTGGTGGACGCGACGCGCAAGGTGGCGGCGTAGGGCGGCCGACACCTCCGCTAGCAACCGCAGCCCCCGCAGCCACTATTACTCTTGTTGTCCTCATCGACCGCCTCGATCAGATTCCGCAGAGCATCCAGCCGCCCTCCCGTCATCGCCTTTGGACCCAGCATGGCGACCCGGAGCAGAGCCTCCCCGTGGGCAGTGGCGATGCGGTAGTGCTCTAGTACACGATCGGCCAAGAGGGAGCGGCCACTGGGCACGGGGAGGGCCAGGCTGATCGCCAGGGTCGGCGGCACAAGCAAAAGCCACACAGCAGTTGGCAGCCATATCAACAAAAGTTGTGCAACAACCACGCACTTTAAAAAGAGGGGGCACGGATGGCCCAGACCCAGGGCGATCACCTTCCGCTTGCCTTGCAGCAGCAGTCCCCGGCTCTGCAGGCTCGTCACAATGGCCGTGAAGTCATAGTCCTTCGAGGAGATGATGTCCTGATAGGTCACCTCTGAACTATTACGACTCCTGAGGGTGTGGTGGATCGTCATCATTCGTCGAGCCAGATTCTGCAGAGGCGCCTCGCTCTCTCCCACCGCCACCAGGGTGCGCTCTTTGAGATTGGGGAGCAGCACCCCGCTATGCACAAGCGAAGCCAGGGCCGCCTCCAGGGCACCGCTGGGACCGCGGGCCAGATAGGCCAGCTCCTGCTCATTCAGCGCCGGCATGCTGCTGCCCCCGCTCGGCTGGCGCAGCAGGGGACGCAGGAAATGGACGGCGAACCAGAAATGGCCGGCCAGCAGGGGAGAGGCAAACAGCCAGATGAGCCACCAAGAGCGGCTGGCAGGCTCGCTGCTGGTTTCCGCGGCCGCCGAAGCGAGCGCACTGCCGATCACCCCCAGGCCGATCAGCAACCCGCCCATCGGCGCAGACCAGCGCCACCGGCGCCACCGGCGCCAAGACTGCCAGCCACGCCAGAGCCGTAACGGTCTACGGATGGGGCCACGCTGCATCTGCAGGTCGCGGCCGAAACGCACATCCACCGGCGGCCATAGATCCAGGGGGGGCTCGCCGAAGTGCTGCCGGTAGCTGCGGATGGTGGCGCGGTACTGCTCGTGGAAGCGATCCTGTTCTGCTTGGCCGCCCCTGGCGGGGTGGTGGTGCAGCGGCCGCCCCAGCACCCGCGGGCAGAAGTCGTTCCAGTAGGCGTCGCTGCACAGCAGATGCAGATGCCACACCTGATCCACCTGGTCGGACGGCGTGACCTGATGGTCC
>JBIIRU010000348.1:0-2886 GCA_044341355.1 Cyanobium sp.
CGATGCCCTGTGGCGAGCCAGATCCGATCCGCTGCAAGCTGCTGACCTCCGCCGCAAAAAATGTCCCACTGACCGGAACTCCAGCGTGCGGACTGCACCTCGCAGTGTTCATGAAGCTGCAGCTCGCTGCGTCGTTGGGCCTCTCTGAGGTCTGCGCCAGCCTCTGGCGTGATCGAACCGCCGTCTCGCGCCTCCAGGACGAGACGGCGGCGACGGCGCATGCAGGGTTCGGCATGAAACGCCTTGAGGTACTTGGGGCCCAGCCAGCCGGGATCGGCATCGAAAGGCTTCTGTTTCAGGCCGTGGCGGCACAGCAGCTGCACCTGGGCGCCGCGCCGCAGCGCTCCGAGGCTGAGATGGGCGCTGGTGAGTCCGCCGCCGACAATCAGGATTCGTTCACCAGGGCGTAGCCGCAGCGCCGGTAGATCAATCCCATCGCTGTGCTGCAGCGCGTCTGCCGGAGCCTCGCCTGCGATGGCCTTGCTCCAGGTGGGTAATTGCGGGTTTCCGTTGCCCGTCGCGATCACCACCCTCCCGGCCTGCACTGTGGTCCCATCACTGAGCGATAGCTCCAGCGGGCCCTTGCCGTTCGCTGGAAGGCTGATGTGCTCGACGCTCGCCGCCTGCACACGCCCCTCCAGCGCAAACTCGGCGATCACCTCACGGCAGAAGGCAGCAAAGAGATCGGTGTGCGGCAAGCCATACGCTCCTTCCAGCTGGCGATGGCGCTGCTGACGGTGGGCAAAGCACCTCAGGGCATGGGCGTTTGGATGGGGGTGATGGGGCGAGGGTGATCGCAGCCAGGGGATCTCGTAGCGCTCCATCTGACGCTGCCAGCGGCTCAACCAGCGGCCGCTGGGATCCACGATGCGTAGCCGGCGCTGCAGCCGCGACCTTTTCTGCAGCAACAGGCAAGTGAGGCTGAGAGCCTGGGGCCCGGCCCCGACCATCACAAGATCAGCCATGGGCGGACCGCCAGGCGCGCAACCTGCTAGAACGAAAACCATTCTCAGCATATGGGGCTCCGGCTCCCCCCTGGCCATGGCGTTCTCCAGCCCTGTTCCCGCCGCCGAGCGCCTGCCGGTGACCGTGCTCACCGGTTACCTCGGTGCCGGCAAAACCACATTGTTGAACCGGATCCTCACCCATGAGCACGGCCTCAAGGTGGCGGTGATCGTCAACGAATTCGGCGAGGTGGGCATCGATAACCAGCTCGTGGTGGATGCCGATGAGGAGATTTTTGAGATGAACAACGGCTGCATTTGCTGCACCGTGCGCGGCGATCTCATCCGCATCATCGGCAACCTGATGAAGCGCCGTGATCGCTTTGATCACCTGGTGATCGAAACCACCGGCCTGGCCGACCCGGCACCTGTGATCCAGACCTTCTTTGTGGATGAAGACCTGCGCGATGAGCTGCGGCTGGACGCGGTGGTCACGTTGGTAGACCTCAAGCATGTGGAGCAGCACTGGGACACAGAAGAGGTGCAGGAGCAGCTGGCCTTTGCCGATGTGCTGGTGCTCAATAAGGCCGATCTGGTGAGCGACGCTGAGCGTGACGCCATCGAGCGACGGGTGCGCGCCATCAACCCCGTGGCCCGCCTGCTCACCAGCCACAACGCCGATGTGCCGATGCAGGAGCTGCTGGGGGTGGAAGCATTTGAGCTGGAGCGTGCCCTGAGCCTCGATCCGGGCTTTTTGGTCGACGAGCACGCCCACGAACACGACGATGCCGTGGGCTCGGTGGCCCTGGTGGAAGAACGGCCGATGGACCTTGAGAAGCTCGGGCGCTGGCTGTCCGATCTGGTGGCCAAGCGCGGTGCTGATCTGTTCCGGATGAAAGGCATCATCCAGCTCCAGGCAGAAGCGCGTCGCTACGTGTTCCAGTCAGTGCACATGCTGCTGGATGGCGATTTCGATCGCCCCTGGAAAGCCGCGGAGCGGCGTCGCACCGAATTCGTGATCATCGGCCGCGATCTCGATGCCGAGGCCCTGCGAGCCGGCTTCCAGGCCTGTGTGGCCTGAGCTGTCGATGGCAACCTCGGCTCCGCTGGTGAGCGAACGGCTCTGCGGCGATCTGCAGCAGCCGATCTCGGCCCTGGCCTGGTCGGCCGACGGAGAGTTGCTGGCGATCGCCAGCGCCGGTGGTGAATTGCTGCTGCTCGATTTTTCCGCCGGCTGTGAGGAGCTGCTGCGGGGCGACCGCGACAGCAGCCTTGACGTGGTGGGCTTCAGCAGCGATGGCCAATTCCTGATGGCCGCTGGCCAGGACGGCGAGCTGCTGCTCTGGGAGCTGGGTGGCACCGGGGTGCGGCCGCTGGCCATGGAACCCTTGCCGTTAGGGGGCGGCTGGATTGATGCGGCGGCCTGGCAGCCGGGTGGTTTGCTGCTGGCGGTGGCGGCCGGGCGTGCGCTGCGGCTCTGGGATGGGGCCAGCCGCCAGTGGCGCCAGCCACCGCTGCCGTTGCCCGGCACCATCCAGGCTCTGGCCTGGAGCGCCGATGGGGTGCGGCTGGCTGCCAGCTGCCACGGTGTGCTGGTTCTGTGGCAGCCGGGTCTGAGCACGCCGGCCGATCCGCCGCTGCGTAACCCGATGGACTCGGCCGGCCTGGCCCTGGCCTTTTCAGGGCCGGGCCACCATCTGGCCTGCGGCATGCTGGATCGCTCCCTGCTGGTGTGGCCCCAGGGCTGCCAGGGCCAGCCCTGGCAATTCAGCGGTTTCCCCGCCAAGGTGCGCCAGCTGGCCTGGAGCGAGCAGCCCGGCCGCCTGGCACCGCTGCTGGCCAGCGCCGCCGCAGAGGCCGTGATCCTGTGGACCCAGGTGAAGCAGGGTGCCAAGGCCTGGCAACCCGAACCGTTGCTGTGGCACGAAAAGCGCGTCAATGC
>JBIIRU010000349.1:0-2882 GCA_044341355.1 Cyanobium sp.
GTTCGGCCCCTGCGCGATGGCGTCATCGCCGACTTCGACGCCGCTGAGCAGATGATCAAGACCTTCATTCAGAAGGGCAACGAGGGTCGGGGGGTGGTGGCTCCCAGGCTCGTGATTGGCATCCCCAGCGGCGTCACCGGTGTGGAACGCCGTGCTGTGCGGGAGGCCGGCTTGGCCGGAGCCCGTCAGGTGCACCTGATCGACGAGCCCGTGGCCGCGGCCATCGGTGCCGGCCTGCCGGTGACCGAGCCCGTTGGCACCATGATGGTGGACATCGGCGGCGGCACCACGGAAGTGGCCGTGCTCAGCTTGGGAGGCACCGTGCTCAGTGAATCGGTGCGGGTGGCTGGCGATGAGCTGAGTGAGGCGATTGGGGTCTACCTCAAAAAGGTGCATAACCTTGTCGTCGGCGAGCGCACCGCTGAAGACATCAAAATTCGCATCGGTTCAGCCTTCCCCGATGACGCCCACGACGAAACATCAATGGACGTCCGTGGTCTGCATCTGTTGTCGGGACTGCCCCGCACCATCAATGTGCGTGCCGGGGACATTCGTGAGGCGATGGCCGAACCGCTCAATGTGATCGTGGAGGCCGTCAAGCGCACCCTGGAGCGCACCCCCCCCGAACTCGCAGCCGACATTGTTGATCGGGGAATCATGCTGGCCGGCGGTGGTGCCATGGTCCGCGGCATCTGTGACCTCATCAGTCACGAGACCGGCATCCTCACCCACGTGGCGGAGGATCCGTTGCTGTGCGTCGTCAATGGCTGCGGCATGGTTCTGGAGGATTACAAGCGACTGGAGAGGGTGCTTGACACCCCTGACTTCGCTCGTCCGGCCAGCTGAATGCCATGCCGGCCTCTCGCTGGCTGCGTCCTGGAGCCACCCGGTCCCTGTTCCAGGTCTGGCCCCTGCTGATCGCTTTGGGCCTGTTGACGTTGGTCCGTCTGTCCAAGGGGGCTTTCCTCCTTGACGCCTATGCCCAGCTGAGTCGCCCCTTCTGGCCTGGTACCGCCCAGGCTGAGTGGCTGCGCTCAGCAAGGCGAAGCGAAGACCAGGTGAGGCTGGCCCAGCTCGAAACCGAAAACCAACGACTGCGAGGTCTGCTGCAACTGCAGACCCTTGGCCCCACCCGCCTTTCCGCCCCGGTCATCTCGAGGGTGCCAGCGGGCTGGTGGCAGCATTTGCTCCTGGGCAAGGGTTCCCTGGAGGGTGTGAAGGTGGGACAGGCGGTGCTTGCCCCTGGAGGATTGATCGGCCTGGTCAGCTCTGTCACCCCAATGACGGCCACCGTGACCCTGCTCACCGACCCCTCCAGCCGGGTCGGGGTCTGGGTGGTCCGCAATCGCCACCAAGCCCTGCTCAGCGGCCTGGGCACCAGCCGACCGGTGGTGCGTTTCCTGGAGAAGGATCCCCAAGTGCATCCGGGGGACGTGGTTTTCACCTCCCCGGCGAGCACCCTGGTGCCTCCCAACCTGCCGGTGGGGGTGCTGCAGTCGGTGGATGAACGCGCTGATCCGGCACCCGAAGCCGTGGTGCAGTTGATCGCCCCGGTTGATGCCGTCGATTGGGTCCAGGTTCTGGTGCCCCGATGAACCTCGCGACGCGTCAACCCTGGCTGATGCTCTCGATGCTGGTGGTGCCCCTGCTCACCCTGGCGTCACCCGGCTGGTTGAGGATTGCCGGAATATCACCCGCCTGGGCCCCTCTCTGGCTGCTTCCCTGGGCCCTCGTCGATGGCCAGCTGTCCGGCAGCGTGGCCGGGTTCTGCCTGGGTCTGCTGCTCGATTCGCTGCATCCGGGACCCGTCAGCACCATTCCAGCCCTGCTGCTTCTGGGCTGGTGGTGGGGAAGGCTGGGGTACCAGGGTCCGCCGATCGAACGCAGTTTCAACCTCGCCCTGCTGGCGATGATCGGCACCCTTGGCCTCAATCTCAGCCTGATGGCCCAGTGGGCCTGGCGCAGCTGGTTGGGCTTGAGGGGGCTGCAAGGGGCCTCCGCGGCCCGCCTGGCCCTGCCTGGATGGCATGGCTCTGACTTGGCCCTGGCAGGGCTCCAGGTCCTGCTCAGCCAGCTCCTGCTAGCCGCTCTGTTGGCGCCTGTGTTTTGCTCGTTGCTGCTGCTGTTGTTTCGCCGTCTGCAGACGGCGAGTGGGCGTGGCTGAGCTTCGCGGCACAGGGCGGCTGGGGTGGTGGCGCAGGACTGGCTTGGCTGGGCTTCCCCTGGTCTTGGGGGCCTTGCTGGCCTCCTGCGCCAGTTCGCCCCCAGCTGAGGCCCCGGCGGCGGGGGGAACGACGACGCGCCAGCTCAGTGTCTGGACCCTGGATTTGGCGCCCCGCTTCAATGGCTTTATAGGCCAGACCATCCGGGAATGGGAAAGGTCCCAGCCGTCGACCAGGGTTCGCTGGACCGACGTGCCCTGGAGCTCGGTGGAACGCAAGCTTTTGGCGGCGGTCTTCGCCCGCACGGCTCCCGATCTGGTGAATCTCAATCCACTGTTCGGCGCCAATCTGGCCAGCAAAGGGGGTTTGCGGGACCTGGGCCCGCTCCTGCCTCCTGGCGCCGCCGACGCCTACCTGCCCAGGATCTGGAAGGCTGCCCGCCAGGACGGTGCCCAGATCGCCGTGCCCTGGTACCTCACCGTGCGGCTCACGTTCGCCAACAGCACCTTGCTCCGTCAGGCGGGTCTCCAAGCCCCACCGCGACGCTGGCAGGACGTGCCCGCCTATGCCGAGGCGGTGCGCCGTCGCACCGGCCGTTACGCCCTGTTTGTCACCGTGGTTCCAGATGACTCCGCCGAATTGATGGAGTCGATGGTGCAGATGGGTGTGCAGCTTCTCGATG
Source organism: Cyanobium sp. (assembly GCA_044341355.1). GTDB lineage: Bacteria > Cyanobacteriota > Cyanobacteriia > PCC-6307 > Cyanobiaceae > Cyanobium. The sequence continues at coordinate 2,845 of JBIIRU010000349.1, forward strand.
ACCGGCATCGCGCCGCCTTCGACACCCCGGCCGGTCGC
>JBIIRU010000002.1:0-32816 GCA_044341355.1 Cyanobium sp.
CAAGGACGCGCTGATTAAAGTCGATCCAGCTGAGTTCCCGGTTGATGTATAGCTCGGGTGGCACGCTGGATTTCGTCATTGCTGGGGCTTTGGTTGGGGGCTTAATAATGGAATGAACGTAGCAATCTCATGCCGTTGATTGGCGTGATGGGCTTGCTTGACCGGGTAACCCACCGACGAGTACCCCAACCACCAACATCAGTGCCAGTCCCACCCAGAAAGGGCTGCGTTGGCCGATGGTCTCGAAGGCCAGGCCCGCCATGGGTGGCCCCAGCACCCCGGCCAGGCTCTGCAGGGCTTGCATGCTGCCCAGGGCCGCACCCTGGCCGCCGTCCTCCAGGCGCCGGGAAACCAGGCTGCGCAGGCAGGGGGTCACCAGTCCTGTGCCCAGGGCCAACAGGCCCACACCGCCAAACACCAAGGGCACCGCTGTCGTGCGTTGGGCCAGGGCGATCAGCAAAAAGCCAACACTGACGAACCCGACCCCTGTCAGGGACAGCCTGCGTTCGCCAAAACGGGCTACCAGGGGCCCGATCAGCCCTCCCTGCACCACTGTGGCCACCACCCCTACCACTAAAAAGGCGAGGGCTGAAAGCTCGGGGCCCCAGGCGAAGGCCTGGCGCAGAAACAGCACCAGCATGGCCGTGAAGCCATTGAACGAAAGGAAAAATAAAAAGAAAGCCAGGGCCAGCAAGCGCACCTGGGATTGGCCCAGGATGCGACCTATTTGGTTGAAGGGTTGCAGTGCCCGCCGTCTGGGCAAGGGCAGGCGCTGGGAAGGGGGCAGGGTTTCGGGCAGCAGCTTGAGGACCACCACCAGGTTGAGCAGCGCGAAAGCCGCCGCCAGTAGCAGGGGCAGGGTGAGGCTGAAACGGGCCAACAGCCCTGCCAGTGCTGGCCCCAGGATGAAGGCCAGGCCGAAGGCCACCCCCACCAGCCCGAAGGCCTTGGCCCGTTCTTCCGGTGGGGTGATGTCCGCGAGGACGGCGGTGGCGGAGGCGGCGGTGCCACCGCTGAGTCCATCAATGAAACGGGCCAGGAACAGCAAACCGAGGGGCACGCCGGCTGCCAGGGCTTGGGGCCAGAGTTGGGCCCAAGGCAAGATCAAGGTGGCGGCAAACAGGGAAAGCCCCAATACCGAACCCGCCACACAGACGGTGATCACCGGCTTGCGACCAAAGCGGTCGCTGAGGGCGCCGATCAAGGGGGTGCCGGTGAACTGGGCCAGGGCATAGGTGCCAGCCAGGGCCCCCAGGGTGCGACCATCGCTGCTGAGCCCGGCCATCAGGTATGGCAGCAGGGGAAACACCATGCTTTCCCCGAGCCTGTCGTTGAGCAGGGTGAGAAACACGCTCAGCAGGGTGGAGGGACGCTGCCAGCGCAAAGGGGAGCCTGCGACGCCCTTCAGCATCCCATGGCACCGCGAATCGCTGGTAGAACGGGTTTCACAGAGGGGATTGAGGCGTGTTGCTGGCCGCCAGCGGACTGCTCCTGGTGTTGTTTCTTGCGGTCCATCTGGCTGGTGTGGCACTTGCCTTGATCGATCAGCAGGTTTTCGAGGCTTGGAGCACCAGCCTGCACAGCTGGTGGCTCCTTCCCCTTTTGGAAGCGGCCTTGGTGGTTTTGTTCCTGCTCCATCCCCTCAAGGCGGCGGCCAAGGCGCTGGCCAATGCCACCGCCGCCCCTCGGGTGCAGGCAGGGCGCCGTAGCCGCCGGGGCGGTGGCCTCGAAGCGCTGGCCGCCCTGGCCGCTCGCACCAGCCCCTGGAGTGGGGCGCTGTTGTTGCTGTTTCTGGTGGTGCATCTGGCCCAGTTGCGCTGGGTCCGCCCCCCCGCCGGTGGCGAACTGGCGGCCGTGATGGGGGTGCTGGCCCAGCCCCAAGGGTGGGCGCTTTACGGCGCCGCGGGGCTGGCGCTGGCCCTGCATCTGTTTCAGGGGGTTGAGAGTGCCCACCGCAGCCTGGGGCTGCTGGCTGGGGCCAACGCGGGCCTGCTGCGCTGGCTTGGGCGCCTGGTGGCGGTGCTGCTAGGGGGTGGTTTCTGCCTGGTGAGCCTGGTCCTGGCCTGGGGGGCGCAGCCGTGAGTGCAGGGGAAGGTACGCGCCACGATCCGGGAGTGCCGATCGGTCCGTTGGCGGGCGCCTGGCAACGCTACCGCCAGGATTTGCCCCTGATCAGCGCAGCCCAAAAACGCCAGCTGCGGGTGTTGGTGGTGGGCAGCGGCCTGGCGGGGGCTTCGGCGGCCGCCTCCTTGGCGGAACAGGGCTACATGGTGAGCCTGATCACCTATCACGACAGCCCCCGGCGGGCCCACTCGGTGGCGGCCCAGGGGGGCATCAACGCCGCCAAGAATTACGCCAACGACGGAGACAGCGTTACCCGCCTGTTTCGCGACACCGTCAAGGGGGGTGATTTCCGGGCCCGGGAGGCCGGTTGTTTTCGCTTGGCCGAGCTGAGCACGGCGATCATCGACCAGTGCGTGGCCCAGGGGGTGCCCTTCGCCCGCGAGTATGGCGGCACCCTGGCCAACCGCAGTTTTGGCGGCACATTGGTGAGTCGCACTTTTTATGCCCGGGGGCAGACGGGCCAGCAGTTGTTGTACGGCGCCGTGCAGGCCCTGCTGCGGCAGGTGCAAGCGGGCCGGATTGACTTGTTGCCCCGCCGCGACCTGGTGGAGTTGGTGCTGGTCGATGGCGTGGCGCGGGGGGTGGTTTGCCGGCACCTCGTCAGCGGCGAGCTGGAGACGTACACAGCGAATGCCGTGGTGTTGGCGAGCGGTGGTTACTCCAACGTCTACTTCCTTTCCACCAATGCGGTGAAGAGCAATGTCAGCGCCCTCTGGCGGGCCTATCGCAAAGGGGCTGATTTCGCCAACCCCTGCTTCACCCAGATCCATCCCACCTGCATCCCCAGCGGCGACGCCTACCAGAGCAAGCTCACCTTGATGAGCGAGAGCCTGCGCAATGACGGCCGGGTGTGGCTGCCGGCGCGGCCGGCGGATGGCCGGGAGCCTGAGGCGATTCCGGAGCACGAGCGGGATTATTTCCTGGAGCGCCAATACCCCACCTACGGCAACATGGTTCCCAGGGATGTGGCCTCAAGGCGGGCCCGCGAACAGTGCCTGGCGGGCCATGGTGTCGGGCCCGGGGGGCGATCGGTGTATCTCGACCTGTCGGAAGCCATCGCCCGCGATGGCAAGGCAGCGATCGAGGCGCGCTACGGCAACCTGTTGCAGATGTATGAGCGCATCACCGGCCAGGATCCCCGCCTCACGCCGATGCGGATCTACCCCGCGCCCCACTACACGATGGGTGGTCTGTGGGTCGACTACCACCTGATGAGCACGGTGCCGGGATTGTTTGTGCTGGGGGAGGCCAATTTCTCCGAGCATGGCGCCAACCGCCTGGGGGCCAGCGCCTTGATGCAGGGCCTGGCCGATGGTTATTTCATCGCTCCTGCCACCATCACCGCCTGGCTGGCGGGCCAGCCCCAGTCCGAGGTGGGGCCGGACCATCCCGCCTGCCAGCAGGCGCGGGCCGAGGCTGGGGCCCGCATCGCGGCGTTGCTGGCGCCCCGGGGCGGCCCGCGGGCGCCGCGTCCTGTGGATTGCTGGCACCGGCAACTGGGCCAGCTGATGATGGAGACCTGCGGAATTAGCCGCCATGGGCCCCGCTTGCAGCAGGCGATTGCCGAGGTGGAGGACCTGCGCCAGGCCTTTGCCGAGGAGGGCGGCGTGGCTGATTTGGGGGCATCCCGTGAACCGGCCGCCGCCGGCGCTGGCCGCGGCATCAATAGTGAATTGGAGAAGGCGTTGCGCCTGCAGGATTATTTCGGCCTGGCCGATTTGATGTTGCGCGATGCCCTGGCGCGGCAGGAATCCTGCGGCGCCCATTTCCGCCAGGAGTATCAGAGCGCCGCCGGTGAAGCGCAGCGCGATGATGCCCGTTTTGGCCATATCGCCGCCTGGCAATGGCGTCCGCAGGGGGCGCCCCAGCGCCATGTCGAGCCCCTGTCTTTCCGCGAAATCACCCCCAGCCATCGGGATTACCAATGAGCGCCAACTTGAGCCTTACCCTGCGAATCTGGCGTCAGCAGCGGCCCGGGGAGCCGGGACGGTTTGAAACCCACCGCTTGGAGCAGGTGAGCGTCGATTTGTCGTTGTTGGAGGCCCTCGATTGGCTCAATGAAAGGCTGATTGGCGCCGGTGAACGGCCGGTGACCTTTGAGCACGATTGCCGCGAAGGCATCTGCGGCAGCTGTGGCTTTCTGGTCAACGGTCAGGCCCATGGCCCCCAGGCCGCCACCAGCGTTTGCCAGCTCTACTTGCGCCACTTCCGCGATGGCGAGGTGCTGGTGCTGGAGCCCTGGCGGGCCCGGGCCTTTCCCTTGCTGCAGGACCTCAGCGTCGATCGCTCGGCCCTGGATCGCGTCTGGGCGGCGGGCGGCTATTGCTCGGTGAACACCGGTCAGGCCCCGGAGGCCAACACCTTGTTGGTGGGTCGTGAGCAGGCGGCCAGTGCCTTCGACACCGCCAGCTGCATTGGCTGCGGTGCCTGTGTGGCCAGCTGCCGCAATGCCTCGGCCAGCCTGTTTGTGGCGGCCAAGCTGGCCCACCTGGGCCAGCTGCCCCAGGGCCAGAGCGAACGTCAGCGTCGCGCCCTGGCGATGACCGAGCGCATGGCGGCCGAGGGCTTCGGCAGTTGCAGCAACCAGCTGGAATGTGAGGCCGTTTGTCCCAAGCAGATTTCAGCCGACTGGATCAGCTGGATGAATCGCGAACTGCGGCGGTAGTCAGCCCGCCCAGATCGCCTCCAATTCCACCGCCAGGCCGGGGAACTGGGGATCTCCATCGAGGCGGGTAGCCGCTTCGAGCCGCCGGGGCTGGGCCGGGGCATCCGCCAGCGGGCCCCAGATCTCCACTGCCTGCTCCGCCGGAATCAGCAGCCAGCCGAGGTGGGCGCCATTGCGCTGATAGGCGGCCATTTTCTGGCGCAGGGTGGTGAGACCGCGGGGGCCTGCGTCGCTGGGACTCGCAAGCTCCACCACCAGATCGGGGCAGAGGGGAGCGAAACCACGGCGCTCTGCGTCGCTGAGAGCCTGCCAGCGCTCGAGGGCGACAAGGGCGGCATCGGGGCTGAGCACGGAGTTGTCCGGCAGGCGGAAGCCGGTGGAGCTGTCGAAGGCCTTCCAGCGGCCGGTGGCACGGGCCCAGGCCTTGATCTGAAAAAAGAGTTCGCCATTGCGGGCGCCGGTTTCGCTGGCAGTGGGGGTCATCAAGATCAGGGAACCATCGGCGGCCAGCTCCAACACCGCTTCGGGATTGGCCTGGCACAGCTCAGCAAATTGCTCGGGAGTGAAGCGCAGGCCAGCGCAAAGCGATGCCGGCAGGTGTAATGACTCCGGCAGCCCGTCGCCCGCTTCCTGGCCGGACGGGATCTCCAGGGGGCGGGGCGGAGCGAGCATGGGCCCGGCGAGCGTGCAAGGTTTCAGGCTAAGGGCGTTGCTGGCATCAAGGCCCCCTTTCCCCGCCTGCCGATCATCGAATGTCCCCGCCGCGGCCCCCAGCCACCTGGGTGCCGGATCGGGGTGAGGTGATCTGGATCGACCCATTCCATAGGTTCCCTGGTCAGGCTTCAGCCACCTCAGCGAGCACGGCGGCCACCAGCCCATCGCTGAGGTAACAGCCCTCCTCCCTCAGGGCCGCCATCAGCGGCGCGCAGGCGGGAATCAGCTGTTGCTGCTTTGCCACGACCAGCACCGCAGCGGTGCCGAGGATGGGGAGCCCCCGGCATCTGGCCTCCGCCCTGCCGCAGCGGTCGTCCACGATCACCAGCACCTGGGCGCCTGCGGCCTGCCAGTGCAGAGCCAGGGCGATCGTGGTGCGCTCGCCAGAGTCCACGCCGGGATTGAGCGGCTCGACATCGTGCACAGCCGTTGACTGGACAGTGCTGAGCCACCCAGCTGCTCGGGCCTCGGCGATGGCAGAGGCACCGGGCTTGCGATCGGCGCGGACATCAGGGTCGGCATCAATGCCGATCTCGGCCGCCACCACGGCGGTGATGGTCACGCCGCCGAACAAGGCGAGCAGCAGATCAAGGCAGCCGATCCGCGCCAGGCCGATCAGTGGGCCCGCAGCGGCGAACACCACCCGCATCCGTGCCCAGCCGCGAAGGCTCAGGCGCCGCCATGCAGCCAGCGGCGCGCAGCGGCCAGATCATCCTGGAGGTCGGTCGCATCCCCATCCAGCACAGGAATCTTAGGGGCCGCGAGGATTTCGAGGAAGCGCGGCAGCGGCAGATCCGCCACCCGGGCGGCGCTGGCCAAGGAGATCGATCCGGAGCGGAACAGCGAAAGGGCAAGCCCCGACCGCACCGCCGCCAGCAAAGCCGACCTCCACTGGCTGGGCCGCAGGGATCGCGACCCCTGCGGCGCGTTGATGCGCTGATGCTAAGATGCATTGAGGCTGAGGCTAACCATGCGAACCACGCTGGATATCGAAGACGATGTACTAACCGCAGCCAAGGAATTAGCGCGCCGACAGGGCGTTTCGGCCGGGCAAGTGGTTTCGAGGCTGTTGCGCTCTGCCTTGACCGGCGAGGCACCAGCCCGGCGCCCTGGTGCTGCGGTTGTGGCCGGATTCCGTCCCTTTGCGGCCAGCGATCAACAGCTGGTGAGTAACGAACAAATCGATCAGTTGCGCGATCTCGAAGGCATCTGATGCGGGCCCTGCTCGATGTCAACGTGATCATCGCCCTGCTCGACAGTGCCCACGTGATGCATGCTTCCGCTTGCAGTTGGTTGGAGCGGAATCTCGACCAGGGCTGGGCCACCTGCCCGCTCACGCAAACCGGTGTGGTGCGGATCATGGCGCAGCCCGCCTATCCCAACACCCAACCGGCCCAGCAGGTGGCGGCCCGCCTGGCCGAGGCCTGCGGCCATCCCAGCCATGCCTTCTGGCCCCAGCAGATCAGCCTGCTGCAGGAAGGTCTGATTCGCTGGGAGCGAATACTTGGCCCTCGCCAGATCACCGATGCCTATCTGCTGGCTCTGGCCGTGGCCCATGGCGGTCGGCTGGTGAGCTTTGACCAACGCCTGGATCCCCAGCAGGTGCCCGGTGCCAGCACGAACCATCTTTGGGTGATTTCAGCAGGCAGCGCGGCTGCCGGCTGAATCGGGGCAGGCGCCGTGAGCGCTCGGCGGATGGTATGCACCAGCTTGATCACGCTCTGCCCGGAGATTTCGCTGCCTGCCCGTCGATTTCCCCGCCTATCCATCAACGACACCATCGCCCTGGAATCGGCACAGCTCAGGTAATGCCATGGCCGCCGGCATTTCCCCCAGCCAGCGGGTGTCGTTGAGCAACGCCTCCGCGAGCTTGGGATTCCACTGCGGCAGGCTGCGCCATTCCTCAAGGCTGTACACCAGCAGATCGCAGGCCAGCGGCAGCGAACTGGTATCCCAACGGCGCAGCCGGTTCCAGATCGGCTCGTCGCAGCGCTGCAGGATCAGCAGCAGATCGAGATCGCTGCCCACGCCGGCTGTGCCGCGGCCGTAAGAACCGAAAACACCCACCGCCAGTAGTTCTGGATTGCCGCTGCGTTGCAGGGCGGCCCAAGCCGCCGCCTGCTCCAGCACCTCAGCGGCGGCTGGCCAGCGCCGCACGAATCCACTCGGTGATGGCACGGGCATGAAGGAGGGCCTGCTCGCTCTGCAGTCTGCCGAAATGCTCCCCTGGTGTGCCCTCCGGATAACTGTCGGGATAGCGGGTGGGGATGTAGAAGCCATCCAGCAGCCGCAGCCGGTCTTCGAGGCCTTCGGGCGGCCCCGGCTGCCAATCCTGCTGCGGCAACACCGCCCAGAGCCGGGTGAGGGTGTGGCCCCAGGCCTGCTGGCCCAGGGCCAGATTCAGCCCCTTCAGCGCCTTCTCCACCGCCTGATGGGCAGCGAAACAGGCCCATTCATGGCGAGCGGCCTGTGCATCGACTGTTCCGCCTGCTCCAAATCCCGCAGGGCCTGATCCACCCAGTCCGCCGATCGATCGGCCAAGGCCAGCACGGCTAATGCTGAAATTTAGGTTGGAGTCCTGCCTGGGCTCCATGCCGAGCCCACTCCGAGCCCACGCCCCGCCCACTAGCAGCTAGTTCCAGATCTGCGCTCTGGCCTCGACTTTGCCGAAGCATGCGCACGTTTTTCCAACGCCTTGGCCCTGGCGGGATGTCATTCCCCCTGCAATACAAACTGGCATGCAACTCGTAAAATTGATTGCATCATGTCTGTGGCGTTCCATGAGTGCCATAAGCCTCCGACTTCCAGACCACCTGGAGCAACAGCTCAATGAGGAAGCGCGACTCAGTGGCCAACCGCGCTCCCAGCTGCTGCGCGAAGCCTTGGAATCCCTGCTTTCACATCGGCGGGAAGAACGGGCGCAGGCGGCCCTGAGGCTGGCCGCAGAGGCGTTAGCTAGCGATGCGGGCGCCTGCGCGGAGGCCCGGGAGATGGCCGCCGATTTCCTGATGGCGGAGAACGAGGCCCTGGCCGGGGCCGAGGCGACTGCGACCGCGACCACGACCACGACCTCGGCTGAACCGTGGTGGCGCTGATGCGCCGCGGTGAGGTGTGGGTGGCACGCCTCAACCCCAATCAGGGGGCTGAGGTGGGCAAGGTGCGGCCGGTGGTGGTGATCCAGGCCGATGCGCTCACCGAAGCCGGCCTCGCCACCTTGCTGGTGGTGCCCCTCACCAGCCAGCGGCGTCGCGGCGCCGAGGCCCTGCGGGTGCCGATCCCCGCCCGCGACCGCCTGCTGCGCGAGTGCTGGGCCATGGCGGAGCAACCCCGATCCCTGGATCGCAACCGCATCGGCGAAGGCCCCCTGACCCGGCTGAGCGCAGCTGAAATGGCGACTCTGGAGCAGGCGCTACTGGCCGCCATGGGGCAAGACCACCATCGGGACGCATCGCCATCGATGGCGGCAACAGTAAGATTCTTACAATCAAGCTTAGGCCCCGATGCGAGTTACCAGCAAGGGTCAGGTCACCATTCCCCAGGCCATCCGCGAACGCTGCGGCCTCCTCCCTCACACCGAGGTGCACTTCGTGGAGGAAGGGGGGAGGGTGTTTCTGGAGAAGGACGGCAGCCAACCCAGTCGCGGCCATGAGGCGGTGCAACGCCTGCAGCAGGCGCGACTTCGCACCCGACTCAGCACCGATCAACTCCTGGCCCTTACCCGTGGCGACATCGACGACATCGAGACGGGTGATCAGCTCTGATGGTGCTGGTCGACACCAACGTGATCCTTGACGTGGCGACCGGAGATCCCCGCTGGAGCGACTGGAGCCGCCGCCAACTCGTGCATTGGCTGGATACGGGCCCCGTGGTGATCAACCCCATCATCTACGGCGAGATCGGCTTTGCCTGTGAGCGCATCGAATCGCTGGATGCTCTCCTGCCATCCCATCTCTACGATTACCGGGCCATCCCGCGGGAGGCGGCCTTCCTCGCCGCCCGAGCCCATGCCGCCTACCGCGAGCGGGGCGGCAGCCGCCAGATGATCCTGCCCGACTTCCTGATCGGGGCCCATGCCCTGGTGGAGAACCTGGCCCTGCTCACCCAGGACGGGCGCCGCTACCGCCAGGCGTTCCCAGGGTTGAAGCTCATCACGCCGCAGGCCTGACTTGGCCAGCACGCACCTGGGCGGCCCCTGCTCCTCAGGGGATCCAGGAAGACTCTCGACGCCACCACCCTGAGGCCTCGCGAAAGCTCTCCGATGCCGTGCGCTCGCTCACCTGCAAAGGGCAGGTGACGATCCCCAAGGCCGTGCGTCAGCAACTCGGACTTGGGCGCGGCAGCCGGGTGAGCTTTGCGGTGGTGGGGGGTCACATCGAAGTTCGCGCCTGGAAGCCGCCCCACTAGCAGCCCACCAGTGGCTTCGGGTTGCTGCACAGCCGCCAGCCGCCGTTGCCGGTCGACTTCGATCCCGACACCCTCCTGCAGCAGTGATCGGACTCGACGCCAATGTGCTGGCCCTTTACTACGTGGCTGGGGCCGATGCCGATGGCGCCGATCCCCCCGCGGCCTCGACAGCGAGCCGGTGATGGTGCCCCGCCTCGCCACCGCCGCTGCCCCGGCCCCCGCCGAAGACGACGGCTGGGTGCTGTGCCTGATCTGGAACGGCGCCCGCTGCGCCTCCGATCTGGTGATCCTCGATGCCGCCTCCATGGCCGAGGTGGCGGTGCTGGAGCTGCCGCTGGCGATTCCCTACGGGCTGCACGGGAGTTTTGTGGAGGGGTGAAAGCCGGTAGCAACATTGCTACACTGCCCGAAGCAGCAGCGCCCGCCGTGGCCGTGACCATCTCCAGCCGGGCCTTTAACCAGGATGCGGCCGGAGCCAAGCGGGCCGCCAATCAGGGCCCGGTGTTCATCACCGACAGGGGGAAGCCAGCCCATGTGCTGCTTTCGATCGATGCGTATCACCGCCTGCTGGGAAGCAGAGGTTCGATCGCCGACCTGCTGTGCTTTCCAGGAGTGGAGGAGCTGGAACTGCCGCTGATCCGACACCCCGAGCCGGCGAGAGCCGCGGATTTGACCTGAAAAGGGCAGCTCCACCCTCATGTATCTGCTCGACACCAATGTCGTTTCAGAGTTGCGCAAGGTGCGCGCTGGCCGGTCCGACCCGGGGGTTGCTGATTGGGCCGATCAGGTAGAGCCCGGCAGCCTCTTTCTCTCCACGATCACGCTGCACGAACTGGAGCTTGGCGTGCTGTTGATGGAGCGGCGGGATGCCCAGCAAGGCTCCCTGCTGCGGCAGTGGCTGGAGCAGGCGGTGCTGCCCGCCTTTAGCGGCAGGATCTTGGTGGTGGATGCTGCCGTGGCCCGTCGCAGCGCGGCCCTCCATGTGCCTGACCCCCAGCCATTTCGCGATGGCCTGATCGCCGCCACCGCGCTGGAACACAACCTGGTGGTGGTGACCCGCAACCTGACCGATTTCGAGGCCACCGGGGTGAGACTGCTCAACCCCTGGCAGCAGCGGTGAGCGGCCGAAGCCGCCTGATCCTGCCGAAGGCGCCGAGCCCTCGAGCGCAACCGCATTGGCGAAGGCCCCCTCACCAGGCTCAGCGCTGCTGAAATGACCGCTCTGGAGCAGGCGATACGGGCCGCCCTGGGATTGGCGGGCGTCTGATGCCGCGTGTGGACCGGAATTAATATTGCTGGCGGAAGCGAGCAGCCGAATCCCGCGTTCACGGGCCTGCACCACGGCAGAGTCAAATCACGGTGGCCCCTGGTTATGGAGCCGCACCAGAGCTCTTGCTGCTGCGAGACTGGCTCCATGGATGCGACTACTGCCCCCTCCATCGAGACACGCCTCCCCCTGCTGGCGGCGGCGATCGGCGCTCACATTCCAGGGGCCCAGGTGCGTCTGTTCGGTTCCCGTGCCCGCGGCAACGCCAGTCCCGACTCGGATATCGACCTGTTGATCACGGTCCCCGACATCTGGCTGGCCAGCCACGATCGCTGGCTCACCCTCAGTGAGCTCAGGCGCCGGCTGGCCATGGTCGATGTATCGCTGGATCTGCTGTTGTTTTCGGAAGCTGAAGTGGCGGAACGTCAGCACTGGCAGAGCCATGTGATCGGGCAGGCCTATCGGGAGGGGCAGCTGCTCCATGGTCCTCTCTGAAGCCGAGGGCTTCCTGAAGATGGCCAGAGCAGACCTGGCAACCGCTCTGGAGAGTTCAGATCCGGCTCGGTTCCGCGAGGCAGCCTGGGGATTTTGGTTGCAACAGGCTGCCGAAAAGGGCCTGAAAGCCTGGCTGCATCAGCTCAATCTCCTGCCACCGCGCAGCCATGACCTGGCTCGACTATTACTGATGCTCAAAGATGCCGGCGCCGCTATCCACGACTACGAAGATTTGGAGCGGCTGATGGAATACGCCGTACAATTTCGCTACGAGCTTGATTTGCCTCCACTGGCTCTTGATCGCGCCGAGTGGAATGAGAAAGTCAAGGAATGTCTCGATACTGTGGATTTTCATCTGGCAGGTTGAGCCAGCCGGTGACCCGTGGCGAGGCAGCAACGGATGGAGTTTGCTTTCCCATGCAGTGAGCATGCCGCTTCGCACCTTCGTCAAACGCTGCGGGCGTCTCTCGCCCCTGCTGGCCGCACCGGCATCCTTACTGCTTCTCCAAGGGCAGGCCAAGGCGGTCTTGACCTACAACATTTTTGAATCTGCGGGAAATGTTGTTGTTCAGACCAGTGGCAGCCTGAATCTCACTGGGGCAACGCTGTTGGGCCAGGCACAGTGCGGCAATGCGTATATCGATTCAAGCGAAGCAATTATTTGCAGTGGTCCGGACCTTTCCGTAGATTTGTATAACATCACAGGACCTGCCTTGTTCAACGGATCCGTCAGTGCTTCAGCGGACAGCGTCTCTGGTATTACTGCATCCTTTACTGGTGGTGAGGGGTTGTTTATAATTGGCCCTGGATACGTTTCAAACACACCAGTTGTCAGCAGTGCCACCTTCAATAGCACAACCCTCGCAGGCCTCGGCTTCACCACAACGGGCCTGATCGGCACTTGGACCCTCGACGGCACCAGTGAGACAATTCAATTGATACTTGGCCCCCCTACAGCCGCCGTCCCTGCCCCCCTGCCCTTGTTCGGCGCCGGTGCCGCCTTCGGCTGGAGCCGTCGCCTCCGCAAGCGCATCGCCGCTCCCTTGGCCACGCCGCCCCAGGCCTGATTGCAGCCCTGATTGCATTCACGGCCCTGCTATCGGCGGGGCTTTTTTATGGCTGCCGGAAGGTGATTCCTTTTCTCGAGTTCTGCCTCCTGAGTTCTGCCCCTGCGGTCTAGCCCCTGAGTTCCGCCATGCCCCCCAGCTCCGATTCCTCCCGCTCCGGCACTCCCGTGCTTCTCTCCGCCCCCGGCCTGAGTGTGGTGGCGCTGGTGCTCTTCGTGCTCTTCGGCTCGCTGGTGGCCCCAGCCCTGTTCCCGTTGCAGCTGCTCGATCCCGCATGGCAGTTACGCCTCGCTGGCACCTTGATCGATACCGCCGCCTTCCCCCTGCTCGGCCTGGCCCTGCTCCAGATCGCCGCAGAGCTGGGCCCCCAAGATCCACAGCTGAAAAACCGCGCTCGCCTCTGCGCTCAGCTGGCCGTGGCTGCCGCCCTCGGCTTCCTGCTGCTTCTCCCCCTGCAGGCCATCGCCGGCCTGCGGACCAGCCGCACGGTCAACAACGCCCAGGCCGCCCGCATCCAGGGCGCCGAGGCCAAACTCAAGGCCCTCCGCCAGGCAGTGGCCGGTGCCACCAGCAACGCCGATCTCAACCAGCAGCTCCAGAAACTCCAGGGCCCGGTGCTCGGTCCCGCCGATATCGCCCAGCCCCTGCCCCTGCTCTAGCCGAAGGCTTCTGTGAAGCAGTAGGCCCAGGTGGGCGCCGTGCTGGATCAGGCCGCCCTGCAGATCAGCCGTGAGCGCGAGGCCAGCCAGCCCCGCACCCCGCTGCTGCTACTGCCCGAGCTGCTCCGAAATGCCCTCGCCTCCCTCGCCATGGCCCTGGGCTTTGCCGCCCTGGCCCGGCGGCCCGGTTCGCCCATCACCCTGGTCCAGGAGCTGCACAGCGCCTGGACCAGGTCCCGCTACGGTGCCTCAGGCCAGCGCGTCAGCGGCTCCGGGAGCACACACAACGCGGCACAGCCCATCCCGCTGCAACCGTCTTACAATTAGGCCAGTTGTCGTACAGGGTGAACCCTCGGGTCTAAGCCACTCACCGTCAGGCTAAACAGCGACACCGAACGCTGCCTCCAGGAGCTGCTAGCCGCAACTGGCCAGGACAAGAGCTCCCTCATCCGCCAGCTCATCCGCGATCGCTAGCAACAGCGCCGGCCATCCCCCTCGATCACCGAACAGTTGGGCGGCCACCCCGATCCCTTCCTCCACTCCCTGCCAGCGGGCAGCGCTGAACGCCAGGAACGGCGCCGGCTGCTCAGCGAGCAGCTCCAGGCTCGCCGGCTGGAGCGCCGCTGATGCGAAGGATCCTGATCGATTCAGGAATCCTGCTCAGCTACTACCAGCAACAAGAGCCCCTGCATCAGGTGGTGGTGGCCTTCTTTGATCAGAATGCCGCCCAACTGATCACCTCGCCGATCTGCATTGCAGAGGTGCTGTGGCTGCTGGGCGATATCGGTGATCGCCGCGTTCTCGCCGCTCAAAATCACCTGCTTGGGGCCGTCAGCCGCGGTGGCATTGAGGCGATCAACCTGGTTCCGGAGGATTACACCCGCATCGCCGAACTCAACCAGCGCTACGCCGATCTGCCCGGTGATTTCGCCGATCTCACCCTGGTGACAATCTCAGAGCGGCTGGATGTTGCCGAGATCCTCTCTTTAGATAGCGACTTCGATATCTATCGGCGCTTTCGGCGGCAACCCTTTCGCCGTGTTTCCCTTTGAAGGCGGCAAGTAGGACATAGACCCGTGGGCAAGACACCCGCATGGGCCATCTTCATCCGTGCTCCCCCTTACTTCGCCTGCGGCTCCTCTGCGGGCAACGGCGCCAGCGCCGACGGCGGCAGCACCTCAAGGGCGGGCGGATTAGGGGCGGTGCTAGGACCGATCAGATCGACCGCGGTGCGTTGCACCACCAGCCGGAAGCGCCGCGGCGCCTGGCTGCGATTGATGAACTCCTGCACCGCCGCCACCTGCAAGGGGGTGGGCAGGTTCGCATCGGTGACGCGCACCCGCGCCCGGATCAGCGGTGGATTCTTGAGCCAGTCGATGGAAATGCCGATCAGATCGATGGCCGGATCGCTGCCGAGCGTGATCGTATTGGCGCGTAGTTTTTGCTCGATCAGGGTCTCCAACCGCTGGGCTGCCACCTCCCTGCGGGAGCGTTCCAGAAGGCGGAAGAAGCTGCTGCCCAAAGGGATTACCAGCAGGGCAGTCAGCGCCAAGCTGGTGAGGCCCAGCCGGCTGTGAAGCAGCCGGTAGCGGTAGGCTCCCCCCTCCAGAATCCCCAGGGCCGCCATGGCCCCCACCATGATCCCCACCAGGTTGGTGGCGAACAGCAGCATAGCCCCGTAGGCCTGCTGCCACTGGGTTGCGGCCAGCAGCAGCCCCACCACGCATATCGGCGGCACCAAGGCCACGGCGATGGCGAGGCCCGCTAGGGCCGAGATCGCCTCCCTGCGCAGCTTGGCGTACATCGCCACCGCTCCTGCCACCAGGGCCACGCCCAGGTCCAGCAGGTTGGGACTGGTGCGGTTGATCACCTCACTGCCGAAGCTGGGGTAGGCCACCAGCAGCCCCACCCCAGCCGAGAGCGCCACGCAGAGCACCACCCCCAGCAGCAGGGTGCGCAGCGCCCGCAGGAACATCGGCAGCCGCCCCTGCAAGATCTCGAAGGCCATGGCTTGCAGGGGCAGGATCCAGGGGGCCACCACCATGGCGCCAATCACCACGCTGGCACTATTGGCCAGCAACCCGAGGGTGGCGATCAGGGTGGCGCCCACGGTGAGCACCACGAACACCTGGGTGAAGGCGGCTTGGTGCTAGAACTCCCGGCGCAGCACCTCGAGCTTGCCGTCCGCCGCATCGGCTGCTGGCTTCAAAGCGTCGCCCGGCCCGTGTCATAGACCTCAAACCCGCAGGCCTTTGCCGCCTTTTGCCAGGCCGCGTCGAAGCGTGCCCAGCGAAAGCTGCGGGGGTCATAGCGGCTGCGGCTGCGGTCGACGGCGGCATGGGTGGTGACCCGGCTGAGGGGGATGCCAAAGCGGGCCTGCCAGAGCAGCACCTGGGCCGCGGCGCTGCGGTATTGGGCGTCGCTGTAGCCGCTGTGGCTGGCCGTGTCGCCACGGCCATCGGCCGGGGATTCGAGGCCGAGGTGCAGGGCCAGGTTGTTGATCGAACCCACCGATGTCGGCCGGATGCGCACGGTCATGTCCCCCCATGCCGCCATGCCGGCGCCATAGGCACGTTTATCGTCGTTCACCACCCGCAGGCGCTGGCCGCCGATGTCTACCAGCATGTGATAACTGGCCTGGTCGTCATCATTGGGGTGGGGCGTGGCGAACATGCGCAGGGTTTCGGCGGCCCCGATCACGGTTTCGTGCAGCACGATCAACTGGGGCCGGTTTGGCACCGCTCGGCCGTAGACGTCGAAGCCCTGGCGTGTGCCGAAGTTGGTGGCATCGGCGGGGGCGGCCCGTTCGGGAGCCAATCCCAAGCGCGCCTCGCATTGGCGCAGGGCGGCCTCCGGCTGGCGGGGCAGGGGGCTTTCGGCCAGCCACTGCACTTGCCAGGGGGGACGGGGGCCGCAGCCGGAGAGCAGGGCCGCGCTGGCTAGGGCCCAGGCCAGCCGCGGCAGGGGGCGGTGGCAGGCCTTGGCTGGAGGTTGCGATGGCAATGGCAATGGCAGTTGCATTGGCTGCACAGGCTGCATTGGTGACTGCGCCGGCGCCGCGGGTCGTGGCAAGGCGCTGTTGGCCTTGGGATGGGGTCCGGGGGTGGCCCTCTGGTGTGGGCGAGACATGCCTGGCTCCATTGCCTGCCATGGCGAGCCGTGGCACCCTAGCCGCCATTGCATTCTGGGTCCCATGGTCTTTGCCGACGTTGACTGGCCCCGGGTGGCTTTTTTGGGTCTCGGCGCCCTCGGGGCCCCCATGGCCGCCAACCTGCTGGCCGCCGACGTACCCCTGACGGTGCACAACCGCAGCCGCGATCGGGAACTGCCCCTGGAAGCCCTGGGGGCCAGCCGGGCTGCCCATCCAGCTGCGGCGGTGGCCTCAGCCGCAGTGGTTTGCCTATGCCTGCGGGATGACGATGCGGTGCGAGAAGTGCTGCTAGGGCCCCAGGGGGTGGTGGCCGGGGCTGCCCCGGGCACCCTGGTGCTTGATTTTTCGACCATCGCCCCCGCCAGCAGCGCAGCCCTGGCCAAGGACCTCGCCGGTCATGGCCTGGCCTATCTCGATGCGCCGGTGACGGGTGGCACCGAGGGGGCCCGCGCCGGTACCTTGGTGGTGCTGGTGGGCGGGGACCCTGCCGATCTGGAGCGGGCCAGGCCGTTGTTGGAGGTGGTGGGAGGCGCCATCCACCACTTCGGGCCGGTGGGGGCCGGCCAGCGGGTCAAGGCGGTGAATCAGGTGCTGGTGGCCGGCAGCTATGCGGCGGTGGCTGAGGCCATGGCCCTGGGGGTGCGGTTGGGTTTGCCAATGGCGGCGGTGTGTGGCGCCCTGGAAGGCGGTGCGGCGGGTTCGTGGGCCTTGCGTCATCGGGCCGGCGCCATGCTGGCGGGCCAATTCCCCCTTGGATTCAAGCTTGAGTTGCACCGCAAGGATCTGGCTATCGCCCTGGCGGCGGCGGCCGAGGTGGGCCTGGAATTGCCGCTGAGCGAGCAGGTGGCTGCCCTGGAGGAGGCCCTGATCGCAGGGGGCCATGGCGGCGAGGATGTGTCGGCCCTGGTGCGCTGGTATGGCATGGGGGCGTCGTCTAATCCTCCCGCTTGAGTTGATCGCGGCTTTGGTGGTTCAGCTCAGGGTGTTGTTGCCCGGGCGGGTAGGGGAAGGGTGGGGTAGGTGCAGGCGTCGCTGCGGCAGTTGGGTCATGGTTCCCATCCTTCCGCTGCGCGGGTCCACCAGATTCCGGGGGCAGCTTCTGTAGCCAACATCAAGGCTGGCCCATCCGGGCGCGGCAGTTCCACACTTCTGGCATGGAGCCAGTAGCCACCGTCGCCGGGGAGGGCGTCGGGGAGGGCCTCGCCACCGGGCAGGTACAGCGGATCGCCCAGGAGGGGGGCGCCCACCGCCGCGCAATGGATGCGAATTTGATGGGGGCGGCCGCTGCTGATCGCCACTTCAACCAGGTCGGCGTCGCGGCGCCGTTCAAGCAGGGTGAGTTGGCTGCGGGCGGCAAGGGCGGCGGGATCGTCGCGGCAGCCGGCGGCCCAGATGGACCCCAGGCGCGGGTGGGGTTGGCGGGCGATTGGAGTGGTGATCGCGAGTTCTGCGCCGATTTGGAGGCCTAGGACGCCAGGAGCGAGCAAGGCCCGGTAGATCTTGCGACCGACGCTGCTTTGAGCGCCGGGTGCGGCGCCTGGGCTCCCATGGGTGTCGGCAGCGAGGGCCGTGCTTTCCCGCAGCAGGGCGCTCAGCCAGGCCCGGCTGGCCGGCCGGCGGGCACAGAGCAGTATTCCGCTGGTGAACCGCCCCAGACGATGGACGGGCCGTGGCACTCCGGCGGGGTCCGTGGCGTGCTGCCGCTCGAGCAGGCGCATCAAAGTGTGCTCAAGGAAACCGCCGGCAGGCATAACGGGCAAACCGCTCGGCTTGTTGAGGGCCAGCAGGTCGCCGTCATCGCAGAGACACTCCCAGGTGGCTGGGATGGCCGGCTCCTGCCAGGGGGGGCGATGCCAGGCCAGCCGATCGCCCCGGGCCAGGACGGCATCAGCAAGCAGCGGCAGATCATGGCGCCAGATTTGGCCGTCTTCCAGGCGCCGCTGCCAAGTATCTCGGCCGCTGTGGGGATAACGCTTAGCGTAAAAGTCAGTTACAAGCTGGCCCTCAGCGGCGCGCTCGATCCGGTCGCGATAGATCCAGCCGCCATTAAGGGCAGCAGGCTGCCAGCCGGGGAGGGTGGGGAGTTTCGCGGCACTCATGGGGGCGACTGACTGGATTATGGCTGGCAACTCGTGGGTTAAACGTCTTCAGCATCAGCTGGTAGGTGCACACCATTAGCAAAAGAAATTGGTAAGCAATCACCATAATCTTGCCTCGCCCATTCCTCGGAAATCATCTCTGTCTGTTGAAGCACCAACTCAATCGCCGCCACCTCTTGATCAGGCGGATACTTGTAGCGTTTCAGCAGTGCCTTGATCATTGTTCGCAATTTCGCTCGCACATTTTCTTTATATTGCCAATCGATACTGAGATTGCCCCGCAGTTTTTGGGCCAGTTCCCGTGCCATCTTGATTAAAATCTCATCGCCCATCAGGTCTTGTGCTGACTTGTTGTTCGCCAAGGCGTCGTAGAAGGCAACTTCAGCAACCGACAACCCCATTGCTTCGGCTTTCTCAGCCTCATCACGGAACTGCTTTGCCATCGCAATTAGTTCCTCGATCACCTGGGCCGCCTCGATGGAGCGGTTGGCGTATTTGTTCAGGGATGCCTGGAGCAGTTCGCTGAACCGCTTCTGCTTGACCACGTTGGTCTTGAAGCGGGTCTGAACTTCTTCTCTTAGCAACCGCTGCAGTAGTTCAACCGCCAGGTTCTTCTGGGGGATCTTGCTGACCTCTGCCAGGAACGGATCCGAGAGGATACTAATATCTGGTTTTTGTAGACCTGCGACCTTGAAGATGTCTGTGATTCCATCGGCAATCAGGGCATCAGAGAGCAGTTGCCGCAACTCATAATCAACATTTTTAGGAGCACGACCATCCCCACCCTTTTCGTCACCCTTGATCAGGGGTGCTCGGATTGCCTGAAGGAAAGTCACCTCATCATTGAGTGCCATCGCCTCATCAAGGGTTCCGCAGAGGGCAAATGCTTTTGTTATTGCGAGCACCGTGTCGCAATAGCGCTGCTTGCCATCTGGTAGTTCCATGATGTGATCCAGACAGTTAGACAAAAGTGCCATCGCCGTTTTGGATGCCCTAAATCCGCTCCAATCGACTGGGTGAAGCAGATCACGAGCAACCTGGACTTTCTCCTTGAGAATCCGCAGCGCCTCACTGGTATCAATCGTTGGAGCACCCTTGCCCTTCGCTGCCGTGTAGGTCGCCAGGGCATCTTTGAGTTGGGGGGCGATGCCGATGTAATCAACCACCAGACCGCCTGGTTTGTCCTTGAACACCCTGTTGACGCGGGCAATCGCCTGGGCCAGGTTCGCCCCCTGCATCGGTTTATCCACATACATCGTCGCCAGACAGGGAGCATCAAATCCTGTCAACCACATATCCCGAACGATGACGATCTGGAGCGGGTCGGCAGGATCCTTGAACCGCTTCTCCAGATCCTTCTTTTGCTGTTTGGTGGTGTGATGGGGTTGGAGGTGCTGCGCATCCGCTGCCGTTGCCGTCATCACCACCTTGATTGCACCTTTTTGGGGGTCGTCATCGTGCCAATCAGGGCGCAGAGCAACGATGGCGTCATAGAGGCGAGCACAGATGTCCCTGCTCATCGCCACCACCATCGCCTTGCCCGGTTGGGTGCGTGAGCGTTGCTCAAAATGGGCGATCAAATCCGCTGCCACTTGCTTGAGGCGTGGTTCGGCGCCCACCAGGGCCTCTAGGGCTGCCCACCTGCTCTTTGCCCTTTCCGCCGCAGGGATATCGTCTTCATCAGCGAAGAGATCATCCACCTGCTCATCCACCTGGGGGAGCAATGGTTGCTTGAGCGCCAGCTTGGCCAGGCGTGATTCGAAGTAAATCGGCACCGTGGCACCGTCTTCTACTGCCTGTTGAATGTCGTAGATGGAGATGTAGTGCCCGAAAACCGCCTGGGTGTCACGGTCGTCCTGGGAGATGGGCGTTCCCGTGAAAGCAAGGAAGGTGGCCTGGGGCAGGGCATCACGCAGTGCCTTTGCCAACCCGTATTTGATTTCGCCTGTCTTGGTGTCGAAGCGACCCTTGAACCCGTATTGGCTGCGGTGCGCCTCATCGCAGATCACCACGATGTTGTGGCGCTCGGTGAGGGCAGGGAACTTGTCCTCATCAGGTTCGGTAGCGAACTTCTGAATGGTGGTGAAGATGATGCCACCACTGGGTCGGTTGGCAAGAAGGTCTCTGAGTTCTTGTCTTGAGTTTGCCTGCTTGGGGGATTCGCCCAGCAGATCGCCGGCGCCAGCAAAGACCCCGAACAGTTGCCCATCCAGGTCCTGGCGGTCGGTCACGATCACCAGGGTGGGGTTCTGCATGCGGGGATCGGTGAGCAACGTGCCCGACAGACACGCCATTTCGATGCTCTTGCCAGCGCCCTGGGTGTGCCAGACGACGCCACCCTTCTTGTCGCCATCGGGTCTGCTTGCCTCGACGACCCGTTCGACCGCTTCCCTGACGGCGTGGAACTGGTGGTAGGCGGCGATCTTTTTGACGATCTGCCCGTCTTCCTCAAAGAGGCAAAAATGACGAACGAATTCCAGCAGACGCCCCTTATCGAAGATCCCCCGCACCAGGGTCTCTAAATCACGGTGATTGCCCAGCGGATCGACTTCGTTGTTGACACCTTCGATGGTGCGCCAGCGCTGGAAGCGTTCTTGATCAGCACTCAAGGACCCCAAGCGGGCCTGGATGCCATCGCTGATCACCAGCAGCACATTGGACGTGAACAGATCGGGGATGTCTTGCTTGTAGGTCTGCAGTTGGTTGAACGCGGCCCAGATGCCTGCCTTCTGATCGGCGGGGTTCTTCAGTTCGATCACCGCCAGCGGTAGACCGTTGACGTAGACCACCACATCAGGGCGGCGGTTGTACTTGCTGCCCTGAATCGCCAACTGGTTCACCACCAACCAGTCGTTGGCGGCGGGGTCGTCGAATCCAATCACCTTGAGGCGAATGCCGACCTGCTGGTTGCCATCCATGTAGGTGATGGGTAAACCCTGGGTCATCCAGCGGTGGAAGTTGCGGTTGGAGGCCAGCAACCCAGGTACGTTGGGGTTCGCCAGTTGCAGCACCGCCGATTCGATGGTGCTTGCTGGAACGCCCGGGTTCAGGCGTTGGAGTGCGGAGCGCAGACGCCCCGTGAGGATCACCTGCCTGAAATCGGTGCGTTCAGGTGTGGTGCCGTCGGGTGCAAGATCTGGAGCAAAGGCATAGGCGTATCCCAGTCCCTTGAACCACTCAAGGCACTGCTGCTCCAGATGGTCTTCGGTGATCAGTGCCATGGGATGAGACTAAAGAACCTGCCGGTGATGGCAATGCGTCCTGACGGGCGCTCCAGCGGCCGAGGGCATCAGCCGGGAACCACGACCCGTGGCGGCAGGTTGAGCTGACGGATCCTGCGGGCGAAGCCGCGGTCATCGAAGGAGGCGATCGTTTGGCAGTTGCGGCAACTGGCGTGATGGAGGGCATCGGCGAAATCCAACCCGGCGCGCAGGCCAGCCACGGCCTGCACCAGGGCGGGCCCGTCTTCCAGGGTGAGGCTGGGATGGCCGAGCAGCACATCGAACACCGCGAGCACCTGGGGGGTTGCAAAGCCGTAGTAGCCCCGCAGCACCCACTCCAGTTCCAGGGCCACGGTTTTGGGCAGAAAGAGGGGCTGGCCGGATTCGATCAGCTGCCGGGCTGCCTGCCGTTGGCTTTCGGTGGCGGTATCGGCGCCTGCTTCGGCCACGAAGTAGCGGGCCAGCACATTGGTGTCGAGGCCGATCACGGCTCCAGCAGGCTGGCGGGATCGAAGTGGGCCGGCACGGGCGGCCGCTGGCTACGGAGCATTCCGAAGCCGCTGGCGCTCACAGCTTGCTCCTGCCTGAGGGGGCGCACCTCAATGTGGTCGCCCACCAGCTGAAAACTCACGCGGCTGCCCCGTGCGAGGCCGAGCTGCTGGCGCAGGGCCTTGGGAATCGTCACCTGGCCCTTGCTGGTGAGGGAGCTGGTGGCCTCGGAAACCATGGCCGCCCACCGGAAGTATTACTGGGTAATGCTAGTGAGCCCTAGCTTCGGTCTCCATCCCAGTTCAGCTGTCTTTGACTGTGCTTGCGCAGGGGTGAGACCGCTGGCATCCTTCCATTCGATCAGCCCGTTGGCGGTGCGTGCCAGCAACATGACGGCCACGAACACGCCTTGCTC
This sequence comes from Cyanobium sp., assembly GCA_044341355.1. GTDB lineage: Bacteria > Cyanobacteriota > Cyanobacteriia > PCC-6307 > Cyanobiaceae > Cyanobium. Next base: position 22,771 of record JBIIRU010000002.1, read on the forward strand.
GGTGAGCTGCTGGCGTAAGGCCACGACGGAGTCGGGGCTGGAATCCACAAACGCAAGCCGCGCTCTGGCGCGAGCCCGTTTCGCCGGCTGCGGCGACTGGGTGGTCGATGGGGGCCTGACGCACCCGAATTGGCTTGCTAGCATGAGTGATAGCGGCAGGGAGATGATGGCGCAGATCCTGATCCGGCAGCTGGATGAGCGGGTGGTGGAGATCCTGCGTGCCCAGGCCAAGCGCCGCGGGGTTTCACTCGAGCAAAGCCTGCGGGATCTGCTCACATCCGTCGCTGCTGAGCAGGACGACCGGCTGGAGCGCCTGGCCGCCCTGCGCCGACAGACCCCTGCGGCAGGACGGCACCTTGATGTGGCCACTCTGATCCAGGAGGGCCGTGAACAGCGCTGAAGCGCCGGTGTGGGTGGTGGACGCTTCGGTGGCCTTCGGTTGGTTTGTCGAGAGCCCCGGCAGTGAGCAGGCGGTGCGGCTTCTGAACCAAGCGCCGCAGGCCCAGTTGCTGGCCCCCGATCTGGTGCTGGTGGAACTGCTGAATGCCGGCTGGAAGGCCTGGCGTGCGGGGGCGATCACCGAAGAGCAGTGGCAGGGAATGGGCGAGCTGGCGCCGGGGTTGTTTGCGGAGCTGGTGCCGGCGGCCCCGCTGCTGCGGGCGGCCCAGCGCTGGAGCCGCCGACTCGACCATCCCGTGTATGACTGCCTGTACCTGGCGCTCGCTGAAGATCGCAAGGGCAGCGTGATCACCAAGGATCAGCGACTGCTGAGCCGGCTGGGGAAGGATTCCCAGGCCATTGGCCTGGCTGTGGATCTGGAAGCGTGGCGAGTGTGAAGGCGGTGGATGGGGCAGGGTGTCTCGGCCATCTGGGCCTGACTCAGCCAGACTGTGTCAAGGGTTGGGCAGGGGTCATGGCGAGTCCTGATCCTCCAGCAGGGCCATAACCAGGCGGATGATCAGGTCTTTCTGTTGGGGTGCGCTTTCGGCGATCAGGAGGGCGAGGGCTGCCATGCCGTTATCGGCGATGCGGGGCTGGCCATCGGGCAGGAGCAGCAGCTGATTGCGGCGCAGGAATTCCAGGAACAGCAAGGTGCCGATGCGTTTGTTGCCATCGGCGAAGGGGTGATCCTTGATCACGAAGTAGAGCAGATGGGCCGCCCGCAGCTGGGCTGTCGGATAAAGGGGCTGGCCATCAAAGGTCTGCTCGATCGCTCCAAGGATGCCGGCCAGCGCCTGGCGGTTCTCCTGTCCGAACAACGGGGTGGATTCACCGCAATGGGCAAGGTCGCGGCGCAGGGTGTCGATGGCCAACTGGGCCTCCGCCAATCCCAGGGCCTCAGGCACGCCATCGGGTTCTGCGAATGCGGGCGCGAGCCGATCCTCGTCGTAGGCGAGCAACCAGCGCCAGGCGCGGCTGTAGCGCTGCACCACCTCCAGCACCGCCTGGCCTTCATCACTCACCAACCCCCGGGTGCTGAGGGTGCGGGCCATCAGGGCCAGCGCTTGTTGCAGATCGTCGAGGCCCCGTTCCTGGAGGCGGCGTTGATGGAGCGTGTAGCCCTCGATTAGATGCTGGCGCAGCACCTGGGTAGCCCAAATCCGAAACTGGGTGCCGCGGGGTGACTTGACGCGGTAGCCCACGGAGATGATCACATCCAGGTTGTAGAAGCCCACGGGCCGGTCGGCACCGGCAATGTGCAAAAAATGCACATTGCTTTTTTCGGGCAGTTCCCCCTCTCGAAACACGTTGCCCACGTGGCGGGTGATCACCGAGCGTTCCCGGCCAAACAGTTCCGCCATCTGGGCCTGGCTGAGCCAGACGGTGTCAGCCTCCAGGCGCACATCGAGCGTGACTTGGCCATCGGCGGCCTGGAACAGGATGACCTGATCGCGGACCTGCTGCTCCAGAGGGACTTCTGTGATGAGTGCCATCAGAAGCCAACCTCCTCAAGCATCTTCTCGGCGTCAGGGATGCGGATTTCGCCTGAAATGAGTTTGGGGAGGAGGGCATCACGCTGATTACCCAGTATTCGACTCTCTTCAAGATTATTTTTGATCTTGCCAAGCAATGCCCCAGTGATTGAATTGAACGACTGAATCACCTCCAGCGGAGGAGAATTCGTCGAAACCCCATCGAGAGTGTCTCTTGTGATCGTGCTGAACACTGAACCGTGCGCCCTTGCCTCCAGTATCTCCACAAGAGATTTCGTGAGATAGAAGCAGAAAAACTCACCATTCGCCGCTTTTGATCTCAGACCGTAGCAAGATTGATTCATTGCCATATCCTGACCAGTCAGGCAAACTTTGCCTACGGTTCCCCTCGCAGAAATAATCGTTGTTCCTATTGGCAGGAGTTTTGACGAGCAGTTGTCAAGACCCTGATGCGTAATGCTCTTCTCCGTATGTATCACCCAGCAATCAGAATTAGAGGGCGCATCAACGACCGAAAACCAGTTGACAGAACCATTCCAGTATTCATCAATGCTTGTCTTTGGAGTGCCGCCGCTGATCACCTCAACGAGTTGAGTAAATGAGCAGCACTCCCACCCACTCGGAATCTCCCCCAGTTCCGAATCCTCAAATGAATCGGGGAACAGCTCGCTGATTTCTGCTGGCAATCCAGTGTGGCGGCCTTCTGCCTTCGCTCTGACTGGATCGAAATCCACAAACCACGACTTGAAGAGCGCCTTTGCCATCGCCTCCAGGGTTTCGTTGGTCTTGCGGTTCAGTGCGATCTTGTCGTCGAGGGTGCCGAGGATGTGGGCGATTGCTTTTTGATCGGCAACTGGTGGTACTGGAATGGCAAAATCAGGTATGTCAACACATTTCAAACTCTCAAATACAGCGCCAACATTGATAAATCTGCCGACCTCATTCCACCACTCTCTTCCTCTGGTCGCCCACCGCAGATACTTGGGCGCCATCAGGTTGGGATCGGTAGCTCTAAGTAGAACAAGATTTTGACCAAGCGAACCTCTGAAGTGTTTGGGGACAACTGCTGTCACCCCTGGGTTACATCTTCTTGATAAAATAACATCGTCTTCCTGTGGATTGCATTTTACATTCCACTTAAGCATGTCTTGCTCGCTGATTCTTCTTGCGCTATCGACATCTATTCTTCCCTCGGTCAGCTGAGGAATGGCAATGTAGGGGAATCCCTGACCAGCTGCTGCTGGTGTCTTGTGAACGCAGTCGATAAGTTTGACGCCCGCATCTCTCAGCGGCATCAGAGGGATCTCTTTATTCATATCCTACTCCTCAGACTCTCAGCAATCTGCTGATCCAACCTGGCACCCTCTTCCTGCTGCTCCCGCCTCAACCGCTCCACCAACCTCCCCTGCCACACCTTCAAATTCCCTCCCACAAAACCCACCAGATCAACCAAAGCCACATCATGCTCCCAATCCCGCATCCGCGCACACGCCTCAAGCCAGGAATCCACCAGCGGCCAGGTCTGACCCAGGGAGGGTTCCTCCAGTAACGCCACCCGCAGAGCTTCCTGCACAATGCCGTGCCAGCGCAGCACAATGCTGCGCTGGCACGTGAGGGTGTTGCTCTTCGAGGCTCTAAGCATCATGTTGGTCTGGTGAGTGATATTGATCCAGAAGATCCTTCGCTTGACTCTTCAGCTTGGGCAGCCACAACTCAATGATCGTCCAGAGGATTTCCTGATCTGTCTGATCGTAGTCATGGGCGATTCGATTGCGCAAGCCGATCACTCTCGGCAACACTTCGATCGCCTGTTGGATGGTTGGGTCTTCGGCGGCCACCTGTTTCAATGCCTCACTAATGATCTCGAACTTTCGCTCTACAGCGGCAGTCACCATCTCATTGGCCGCATAATCATCGAAGCTCATCCCTTGTGTGAAGCGTTCAATCGCTTCAATCGCCTCGATCGCATCAAGGAGGCGCTTAGTAATCGAGCGCTTCATGAGCAAACATAGAGCGTGGTGCGGCATTCATCGACAGCTTGTTTGAAGTAGGGATTCCTGATCATCGCTTCCGTCAGCAGATCAACGGGCCTTTGCAGAAGGGCTTCGGCTCCATCGGCAAAGTCAAGAAAGCGAGCTGCGTAATCACCTTGGCGGCGGTTGTTGAATTCAGCGATCAGATCAATATCGCTGCTCTTGGGATCAAACGTTCCTTTTGCGGCTGAGCCGAACAGCTCCAGCTTCACCACGTCATAACGCTCACACAGCTCGCGCAGAGCCTCCAGGTTCGCTTGCAGCAGCTCTGGCAGTGGCTGGGTGGTCGTGGGCATGCAGCCTCTTAGACTGTGGATTCAGTGTACCGAGGTCAGGCAGGAGCCCATTCAATCCTCAGCCGAGCCATTTCTGGCCGAGGCTGCTAGGTGTGTGGCGTTCCGCCAACAGTCGGGCGGTGGAGCCACCGGGTCCGGAGCCCCGGAACGCGGTGATCGGATCGACGTCTTGGTCACGGCTCTGCGAGGAGGTGTTGATGGCTCGATCGTTGCCCCGGTAGATCTCGATCCCCACCCGCTCGATGTGCTCCAACAACGGCGGATAGGTGATGGCCGCCAGGGCATGCACATCAAAGCGATACGGCAGGGGCAGCTCCTCCAGTTCGGCGGCGATCGCTTCGGCACCAAGGTCTCCCAGGGAGCCGGCCAGGGCCAGGTCCACATCGGAGCGATCGCTGTGGGTTCCCTTGGCGCGGGAGCCGAACAGGATGGCGCTCTCGATTTCCGGGTGCTGGCGCAGCACCGAGCGCACCAGCTCCAGTTCGCTGGCCACCAGGGGATCTCGGGTCATGGCGTCACCTCCTGCTGCAGAAAACTGAGCAGCTGCTCCATGGCCGGAAGATATTGCTGGTGAATGGCCTCGCGCAACAACGCCAGCGCCCGCTCAAAGTTGCTCAGGCGCTGCTGCCAGCGGCTGTCGGCGGCTGGTGTCATTCGCCTCCAAACCCCAACCAGGCCAGGTTACGGGCAATCGCTGCATCCAACTTCGCCCCGTCTTCCTGCTGCTGCTTGAGCAACCCAGTGAGGCGCTTCATCTTCTCCTCAAATACCTCACCATCAGCTTCAACATCTGCCGCTCCCACATAACGACCAGGCGTGAGCACGAAACCATTCTTCTCGATCTCCTCTAACTTGGCATTGTAGCAGAACCCAGCGACATCCTCATAAGCATCAGACACCTCACCATCACCACGCCAGGCGTGAACAGTGCCAGCAATCTTGGCAATATCCTCATCGGTCAGCACCCGCTCAACCCGGCTCTTCATCGTGCCCATCGGGCGGGCGTCAATGAACAGCGTTTCGCCACGACGATCACGACCACGCTGGGTCTTGTCGTTCGTCAGGAACCACAGGCATACAGGAATCTGCGTATTGAGAAAAAGTTGCCCAGGCAGCGCCACCATCACCTCAACCACATCACCACGCACCATCGCTTCACGAATCTGCCCCTCACCGCTTTGGTTGGAACTCATCGAACCATTGGCTAGCACTACACCTGCTTCACCACCAGGGCGTAGTTTCCAGAGCATATGTTGTAACCACGCATAGTTGGCATTGCCTACAGGTGGTCGCCCATAGACCCAGCGTGGATCACTCTCGTATTTCTCACCGCCCCAATCAGAAATGTTGAATGGTGGATTGGCAAGGATGTAGTCAAACTTCTGATCGGGGAACTGATCCCTGGCAAAGGTGTCAGCAGGTTCCTGACCCAGATCAGCAGCGAACCCACGAATCGCCAGGTTCATTGCTGCCAGACGCCAGGTGGTGGGGTTGCTTTCCTGCCCGTAGATCGAGGCATCATCACGCTTGCCCCCGTGGGCCTGAATGAACTTCTCGCTCTGAACAAACATTCCCCCTGAACCACAGCAGGGGTCATAGATCCGACCCTTGTGGGGTGCCAGCACGGCAACCAGGGTTTTAACGACGTGGGCAGGTGTATAGAACTGACCTCCCTTCTTGCCTTCGGCGCTGGCGAACTGACCGAGGAAGTATTCGTAGACCTCACCCAGCACATCACCCGAACGCTGGTCGTCGGCAAATCCAATGGTGGAGATCAGATCCACCAGTTCACCCAGACGCCCTGGTTCCAGTTGGGCGGCACCAAACCGCTTATCCAACTTGCCCCGCAGCGTGGGGTTCTCGTTCTCGATGGCAACCAGTGCCTTATCGATCAGTTGCCCAATGTCAGGTTGCTTTGCCCTTGCCCTTAGCGATTCCCAGCGAGCATCAGCAGGTACCCAGAACACATTCTCCTGGGTGTAGTAGTCACGATCTTCCAGTGCTTCCTGGTGATCGGCAGGGTCATCGCCCACATAGTTGTCAGAGTCAGGGTCGCTGACCATCAGCCGCACCTTGCTTTGCTGGGCAGCAAAGGTGTCGGAGATGTATTTGAGAAAGATCAATCCCAGAACCAAGTGCTTGTATTCGGCCGCATCCATCTGGGCACGTAGTTTGTCGGCACTCGCCCAGAGCACCGCCTTGAAATCCTTGGCCGGTGCTTCTTTTTTGGCCCTGCCTCGACCCCGCTTGGGCGCTGGTTCGTCGTCTGAGCGCAGCGATGCCAGCAGGTCATCGAGACCGCCCAAGTCTTCTCCCAGGTTCTCGTCGTCGGTCTCCAGGGTGGGAAAGGTCGCTGAGTCGGTCAAGTCGCTGAGTCGGTCAAAGGGATGGTTCTCTTACCCCTATTCTGCCCTCTAGGACTGGGTTTTGCCCGTTATGCAGTCCCTGCATTGTTGATGGTGTTTTCGTAGCGACGCAACGACTGCCGCCCTAGGGCGTTCGCGGCTCCTTCGCCCAGATCTTCTCCAGGGACTTGCGGAATGCGCCCTCGCTCAGCGGTTTGGCCAGTTCCCGCTTCCAAAAGACGCTGCCGATCCACCAAATCTGCAGACCGCCAAAGATCAGGGCGACCAGACCTAGTTGGATGTAGCCCCAGTTCAAGCTTTCCATTGCCCTTGTTAATCCTTATAAAAAAGGCGGCACCCAGATTCGAACTGGGGATAAAGGATTTGCAATCCTCTGCCTTACCACTTGGCCATGCCGCCGCCTGGGAGCAAACTCCCAACTGCGGATCGTATCAGCCATGGCATGCCCCACCGACTCCTGGTCCTGAGCAACGGCCATGGGGAAGATCTGATCGCCCTGCAGGTGATGCGGGCCCTCAAGGCGCGCCAGCCCGGTCTGCAATTGCTGGTGATGCCATTGGTGGGCCTCGGCTCCGCCTTTGACGCCGCCGAGCGCCAGGGGCTGCTGCAGCGCTACGGCCCCCGTCGCCCCCTGCCCAGCGGCGGCTTCAGCAACCAGAGCGTCTCCGGTCTGCTGCAAGACCTGGGCGCCGGCCTGGCCCAGCTGAGCTGGCGCCAATGGCGCCTGGTGCGCCGCTGGGGCCGGGGAGGGCAGCCCGTGTTGGCGGTCGGCGACCTGCTGCCCCTGCTGCTGGCCTGGGCCGGAGGCGGCCCCTACGGCTTTGTCGGCACGCCAAAAAGTGATTACACCTGGCGCTCGCCGCCACCGGCCGGTTGGCCGGCCAGCCCCCTGGCCGACCTCTACCACCGCAGCAAGGGCAGCGAATGGGATCCCTGGGAATGGGCCCTGATGGGCCGGCCCCGTTGCCGCCTGGTGGCCGTGCGCGATGCACTCACGGCCAGGGGCCTGAGGGGCCACCGGGTGCGGGCCACCGCCCCGGGCAACCCAATGATGGATGGATTCAGCGCCTTCCCCCCATGCCCCGCTTGGCTGCACGGCCAGCGGCGGCTGTTGCTGTTGCCGGGTAGTCGGGCGCCAGAAGCCCTGCGCAACTTGGAGCGGCTTCTGGGGGCCCTCCCCCATGGCCCCAGCGGGGATCTGCCGGCCGCCTTGGTGGGGCAACCCCTAACGGTATTGGTGGCCCTGGGATCCTTCCCCAGCCCCCAGCAGTTGGTACCGCTGCTGGCGGGCGCCGGCTTCCGGCCCCAGTCGGTGCCGGCAGGCAGCGGCGCCGCCAGCGCCTGGGGTCGGGGGGCGGTGCTGTTGCTGCTGGGCCCCCAGCAATTTGCCCGTTGGGCCCCCCTGGCCGAAGTCGGTCTGGCCACCGCCGGCACGGCCACGGAGCAACTGGTGGGGCTGGGGGTACCGGCCCTATCACTGCCGGGGCCCGGTCCCCAGTTCAAGGCGGCTTTTGCCCGGCGCCAGAGCCGGCTCCTGGGGGGTGCGGTCGAACCCTGCCACTCCAGCGCCGAACTCGCCCAGAAACTGGCCGCCCTGCTTGGCAATGCTGCGCGCCGCCAGCAGCTCGGATCGATCGGGCGGCAGCGCATGGGTCCCTGCGGCGGCAGCGTTCGCCTGGCCGAGCTGGTGCAGGCCCATTTGCTCAGCCCCACGGGCCCAGGGGGCAGGGGTTGATGGCAGCGGGCAGGAGATGATGCAAATGTGGCCGAATCTCAGCCCAACCCTTTGCCTGAGCCAACCCCCATGGTTGCCATCCCCGATCGCCAATACAACGCCGCCTGCGGCAGGTTGGCCAGCCAACTGGGCATCAGCCAGTCAGCGGCCCGCCGCAAGGTGGACATCAAGGCCTCCCAGGACGGCATCAAGGACCTGGCCGCCCGCATTGCCCTAGCCGAATCGATGCTGGCCGAAGCCCTGGCCGCCGGTGTGGACAACGGCAGCCTGTTCACCGACCAGCTGGGCGCCGTTGGCAACGACGAACACTTCATGACCGAAGACTGAAGACTGAAGGCGGCGCCGCCTCAGTGCTCGAACACCGAGCCGAAATGTTGGCGGTCGAGATCGGCGAAGACTGGCAGGCAGGCAAAACAGCGCTCGGCCAGCTCCCAGCGCTCCTCCCGGCGCAACATCGTTTCGAGGCGGTCGCGGGCGCCGATCAGCCAGCGCACATCACCGGCGGCATAGGCGAGTTGGACCTCCGTCAACTCCTCGACCCGGCCCCAATCCGAACTCTGGGCCCGTTTGTCCAGCTCCACACCCACCAGCTCATTCACCACATCCTTGAGCCCATGGCGGGGGCTGTAGGTGCGGGCCAGCCTGCTGGCCACCTTGGTGCAGAAGAACGGCGCCACGCTGATGCCCAGCCCCTCGGCCAGGGCCGCCAGGTCAAAACGGGCGAAATGGAACACCTTCTCAACGGCCGGATTTTCCAGCAGCAGCTTGAGCTTGGGGGCAGCCTGCTGGCCCCGGGAGATGCGGATGCAACAGGTGTTGTCGTGCTCATCACAAAGCTGCACCAGGCAGAGCCGGTCCCGGCCGTGCACCAGTCCCATGGCTTCGGTATCTACCGCCAGGGCCCTGGCCCCGCCATAGAGGGCCAGCCAAGCGTCATCCAGATCGCCATCGAAGACGGCAAAGCGGGCCGGCGGCGGTTGGGCCGCAGCCGGGGCGGTCGGGGCCTGGGTCATCGCCATGGAGTCGAGGGCCTCCATGCTCCCCCAGGCCATGGCCGGGCAGCATTGCAGCAGGGACTCATGTGTTACAGAATGCTTGCTTTGCGGCCGTTGCCTCCATGCCCATTCCGGGCTCCACTTTGTTGCTGACCCTGCTGCTGGCCGTTGGCCTGGTGTTCTTTCTGCGCGCCGCCAGCAAGGACCGCACCACGGTGGTGGAGGTCCATTCCCCCCGCCCACCCCTGGAAGTGTTGCAAGGGCTGACCCAGTGGCTGCTGGAGCGGGGTTGGAGTGCCGAGGACAGTGATCCCGACCGGCGCTGGCTGAGCTTTCGCGGCCAGGTGCGGGCCAGTCGCCCCCTGGCGGTGCTGCTGTCCGTGCTGGCGGGCATCGGCGCCGGCTGCCTGGGCCTGGTACTGCGCCAGCTCCAGCCCGCCCTGGGCTGGTGGAGCCTGGGCCTGGCGGCCCTCGGCCCCTTGGCCGGCCTGGTGTACTGGCGCCGGGCGACCCGCAACGAAAACTTGGAGCTGCGTCTCATCAGTGACGACAGCGCCGCAGGCAGCAGCCTCAAACTACGGGCCCACCGCGACGAGTTGATCGCCATGGAAGCCGAACTGGGCCCCCGTCTTGGGTTGGCCAGCGACGGCGCCCTGCTCCGTTCTCCGATCTGACCCCCCCCATGAC
>JBIIRU010000072.1:0-9926 GCA_044341355.1 Cyanobium sp.
GCCGCCGCCACGCCGATTCCGGTGCAGTTGAGTGAGTGGCTGTTTGCGGGGCTATACGGCGGCGAGGGGGTGCGGCTGGCCCGTTGCAAAACCCTGGATTTGGAGGTGCCCTCCCACAGCGAATTGGTGCTTGAAGGCACCATTAATCCGGGGGAGGAGTTGCCGGATGGCCCTTTCGGCGACCACATGGGTTTTTACGGCGGTGTTGAGGCTTCCCCCCTGGTGCGCTTTCACTGCGTTACCCACCGCCGGGACCCGATCCTGCTGACCACCTTCAGCGGCCGTCCCCCCAAGGAGGAGGCGATGTTGGCCATCGCCCTGAACCGCCTCTATACGCCGATCCTGCGGCAACAGATCCCTGAGATTGTCGATTTCTTTTTGCCGATGGAGGCACTTAGCTACAAATTGGCGATCTTGAGTATCGATAAGGCCTATCCGGGCCAGGCCCGCCGGGCGGCCATGGCCTTCTGGAGCGCCCTGCCCCAGTTCACTTACACCAAATTTGTGGTGGTGGTGGATCAAACCATCAATATCCGCGATCCCCGCCAAGTGGTCTGGGCCCTCAGTTCCCTTGTCGATCCCCAGCGAGACCTATTTGTGTTGGAGGACACCCCCTTTGACAGCCTCGATTTCGCCAGTGAGCGCCTTGGCCTGGGCGGCCGGCTGGCCATCGACGCCACCACCAAGGTGGGTCCAGAGAAACGCCACGACTGGGGCCAACCCCTGAGCCGCGATGCCGCCATTGAGGCGAGGGTGGACCAGCGCTGGGCCGAACTGGGTCTGGCGGATCTGGGGGGGCGCGAACCGGATCCGGCCCTGTTCGGCTACACCCTTGAGCACGTACTGGAGCGGTTAACCCTGGGCCGCCGGCCGCTCTGATGGCCAGCGGCCCCACCTCACCCCTACTGGGCCGCCAGGTGGTACATGCCCTCAAGGCTCTGCTGGAGCTGGCGGAGGACCGTCCCCCTCGGTGGCGATCGGTGGCGGACCTGGCCGCTTGCCAGGCGTTGCCGGCCCCCATGTTGGAGCAGCTGCTGCTGCGTATGCGGCGATCGGGGTTACTGGAGGCCCGTCGCGGCAGGGTGGGGGGCTATCGCCTGGCCCGAGGGGCTCCCCTGATTTCCCTGGCCGAAGTGGTGGGGGCTCTGGAGCGCCAGCAAGGGACTGTCGATCGGCGCCAGCCCGCCAGCGCCACGGCGGCCGATCGGGTGGCCCAGCTGTTGGATCGTCGCCTGAGGGCGGCCCTGGAGCGGGAGCTGGGCCAATGCAGCCTGGCCGATTTGCACTACGACCTGCGCAGCGCCCAGGCGGTGCTCAGCCCTACGGGAGGCATGCTGCTGGGTTAACAAAACTTTATAAATCTGTTGAATTGTTTGTGAAGCGAAATTTTTGAGTTTTGCCAGATCTGGCTGCAAAAGTTGTCAAAGATTCAAATTTTATTGAATTTGGCTAAAGAAGATTTGTTCTCGTTTTTAAACGAACTTTCCGCCGACGAAGAATTCCAGCAAACCCTGCTACGTGAAACTACCTCCGTCCAGGGTTTGGTGGAGGTCGGTTCAAGCAAGGGCTATAGGTTCACCGAAACTGATCTCATCAATCACCTCGCTGAAACGCTCATCCGCCCCAATGATGATTTGGCTTCTTTTCTTAAGAAAGTTTCTGAGGATAAAGAACTTCAGGAAAAGCTTCGTCCCATTACTACCGCCGATGGAATTGTAGCGGTTGCGTCTCAACTGGAGTTTCACTTCAGTGCACCAGATCTGATCAGGCATTTCGCCGAAATCCTGCTTCATGCCGATGATGCCCAAGCAGTGATTCTATTTGATGCCCTTGGTTGGCATTTTGGTTCTTTGCTTTGGGCCCTCAAGCTCACCGCCTGATCTCTGCGGCGCGGCGCCGGGCTCCATAGGATCGAAGCCATAGCTTTCCTTGCCTGCGTGTCTGCCAGCCCGACCCTGCCCAGTTCCGCCGACACCAACTTGCTGGAGCTGCCGGCGGGCGGATGCTTGCAGGGGCGGGTGCGGGTTCCAGGGGACAAATCGATTTCCCATCGGGCCTTGCTGTTCGGGGCCATTGCCGAGGGTGAAACCGTTATAGAGGGTCTGCTGCCCGCCGAGGATCCCCTCAGCACCGCCGCCTGCTTGCGGGCCATGGGGGTAGGGGTGGGCCCGATCGTGGCGGGTCAACCGGTGCGGGTCCAAGGGGTGGGACTCGATGGCCTGCAGGAGCCGGAAACGGTGCTGGATTGCGGCAATTCCGGAACCACCATGCGCCTGATGCTGGGGCTGCTGGCCGGCCGGGCCGGTCGCCACTTTGTGATCAGCGGCGACGGTTCCTTGCGGCGCCGTCCCATGGGCCGGGTGGCCGTGCCCCTGGCCCAGATGGGGGCCCAGATCCACGGGCGCCAGGGGGGCAACCTGGCGCCCCTGGCGGTGCAGGGCCAGGCCCTTGCGGGGGCGACGGTGCGCACGCCGGTGGCCTCGGCCCAGGTCAAAAGTGCCCTGCTATTGGCCGCCCTGACGGCCGAGGGCCCCACCACCGTGATCGAACCGGCCCTTTCCCGCGACCACAGCGAACGCATGTTGCGGGCTTTTGGGGCCGATCTTGAGGTGATCGGGCCCGCTGGCACCGAGGTCAGAGTCCGCCCGGGTGCGGTGTTGCGTGGCCAGTCAGTGGTGGTGCCGGGGGACATCAGTTCGGCCGCTTTTTGGCTGGTGGCCGCCGCCATCACCCCCGGATCCGAATTGACGATCGAGAACGTCGGTCTTAATCCCAGCCGCACCGGCATCCTGGAGGTGCTTGAGGCGATGGGGGCCCGGGTCAGCCTGGAGAACAGCCGCGATGTGGCCGGTGAACCCGTCGCTGACCTTGTGGTCCAGCACAGTCCCTTGCAGGCCTTCAACATTGATGAGGCGTTGATCCCCCGCCTGGTGGATGAGATTCCGGTGCTGGCGGTGGCCGCCTGCTGCGCCGAAGGCGTCAGCCGCATCCGTGGCGCTGCCGAGTTGAGGGTGAAGGAAACGGACCGGCTGGCGGTGATGGCGCGCCAGCTCAGGGCCCTGGGGGCCAACATCGAAGAGCACCCTGATGGCCTCACCATCACCGGCCCCACCCGCCTGCGGGGGGCCGACACCGACAGCGAAACCGATCACCGGGTGGCCATGAGCCTGGCGGTGGCCGCGTTGGTGGCAGAGGGGCCCACCCGCCTGGGCCGTCCCGAGGCGGCGGCCGTGTCCTATCCCGAGTTCTGGCAGGACCTGGCCCGGCTGCACCATTGACCCCGCCTTTGGACCCGGCCGCTGGCTCGGCGCTACTGACGCCCCGTAGTGGTGCCGACGGCAGCTTCAGTCTTTGGAGTGGCGCCTTCGGCGAGGGATTCCACAGCGCCGCTGGCGCCCTCAGCGAGGCCCAGCAAAAATTCGTGCGACCCAGCCAACTCGAGCGTTGGCGGCCCGGCCAGGAGCTGGTGGTGGTGGAAGTGGCCGTTGGCACTGGCACCAATACCGCCGCCTTACTTCAGGCCGCCGCCGGGTTGGGCTTGCCGTTGCAGTGGTGGGGCCTGGAGCAGGATCGCCAACCCCTGGCCCTGGCCCTGGCCTCGGCGGCCTTCCGCAGCCAGTGGTCTGAAACCACCTTGAGCCGCCTTGAAGCCCTGGGCCGCAGTGAGCGGTTGCTCTGGGGCGATGCACGCCAGGCCGTCAGCCGCCTGCCCGCCGCCCTGCAAGCGGGCTGCGACCTGGTGTGGCTGGATGCCTTTTCACCGCGCCGCTGCCCCCAGCTATGGAGCCTTGAATTTTTGGCCCAGTTGGCGGCGCTGCTCAAGCCGGAGGGGAGGCTCATCACCTATAGCAGTGCCGCCGCCGTGCGGGGCGCCCTGGTGGCAGCGGGGCTGCAGCTGGCCAGCATCGCCGCCAGTGATTCGGAGCAATGGAGCAGCGGCACGGTGGCTGCGCCGACAGCAATGGGCGATTCCTTTCCCCTGCGCTCCCTAAGCGCCATGGAATGGGACCACCTGTTCTGCTCCGCCGCCGAGCCCTACCGGGATCCCACGGGCCAGGCCAGCGCTACCACCCTGCTGGCGGAACGCCAGCTACGCCAAAGCCAGAGCAACGCCATAAGTGGCAGTGCCTGGCGGCGCCGTTGGGGTGTGGCTTCAGGGTTCTGCCAGCAACGCGGGCTGCCGATTCAGTAAAAAGCGTAGTTTACCTAATTAAAATAATAATCAATCAGGAGTCTTTTGTATCCAGATCAAGTCCAATGGACTTGCGATTCCCTTCCATGATTTGTTCGACGAGGATTTTTAGTAACAGCGAAACAATGGCCACTCCGCCCAGCAGTAATGCTGCACCATAGGCTAATTCAGTATGATATTGCTTATAAGCGTCTTCTACAAATAATGGCAGGGTTTGGGTTTCGCCGCGGATGTTGCCACTCACTACCGAAACGGCGCCAAATTCACCCAGGGCTCGGGCGGTGGTCAGGATCAGTCCATAGAGGGCAGCCCAGCGCACCGAGGGAAGGGTGACTTTCCAAAACACCTGCCAGTCACTGGCCCCGAGGGTTCGGGCGGCCTCTTCCTGCTCCCAGCCCTCTTCTTCAAGCAGAGGAATCACCTCGCGAGCCATGAAGGGGAAGGTGACAATAATTGTGGCCAAGACAATGCCTGGCCAAGAAAAGATGATTCTCCAGCCCCAGCTATTCACCAAAGGACCTAACAAGCCATGGTTGGGGCTGTAAAGCAACACCAACATCAGCCCCACCACCACCGGTGAGATAGAGAAGGGTAGATCGATTATGCTCAGCAAAAGGGCCTTACCACGAAAGCGGCGGCGGGCGATGGCGGTGGCCGCCGCCAGACCGAAGATTGTGTTGAAGGGCACGGCAATGGCGGTGGCGAACAGGGTGAGACGCAGGGCCGCCAGCAAATCGCTATTGCCAAGATTTTGCAGGAACACACCTGGGCCCTTGGCAAAGGCCTGAAACACCACCGAAAGGGCCGGTAAAAGAATCACTACACCCACATAAAGACAGGCGACAGTAATGATCAGCAGCGGCCAAAGGGAGACACCCTTTGCCTTGACGCCGGGTTGGGAAGCGGGGGCTGGTTTTGTGTCGCTGAGCGGCGGAATTGTGAAGGCCATGGTTGGGGGATGGGCGGAAGATCTATGGCGTCAATAAATCGCTTTAAACAAATCGCGTTAACAAGTACTACAGAGAATTCGTTTCAAGAGGTGCTTTCGCCCCCCTGATAGCGCTGTCCCCAAACCTGGAGCGCATTGATCACCAGCAGGCTGAGTAGGGAGAAGATCAACATGACGCAGCCAATAACCGTGGCGCTAGCAAAGTCGTATTCCTCTAGATGTTGAATTATTAGAGTAGGGGTGATCAGATCCTTAAAAGGCATGTTACTGGCGATCATCACCACCGAGCCGTATTCGCCGACGGCCCGGCTAAAGCCCTGTGCTACTCCGCCCAGAATGGCCGGCATCAGCTGGGGCAAAATTATTAGAAAAAAGGTTTGGCCCGGGTTGGCGCCAAGGCACCAGGAAGCTTCTTCCTGTTCTTTTTCGAGGGAGCGCAACACCGGCTCGACCGTGCGCACCACAAAAGGCAGGGAGATGAAGACCATGGCCACGCCGACCCCCAGGGCCGTGTAAGAGACCTTGAGGCCGAACATGCTCTGCAACGGCGCACCCAGCCAACCCTCTTTGCTGTAGACATAAGAGAGGGCCAAGCCGGCAACGGCGGTCGGCAGGGCAAAGGGCAGGTCGATGAGGGCGTCCAGCAACCGCTGGCCGGGAAAACGGCAGCGAATCAAGGCCCAGGCGATGATCAGGCCGAAAACGCCATTGATCAGACTGGCGAGGGCGGCGATGCCAAAGCTGATTTTGTAGGAGGCAAGGGCGACGGGTGTGGTCGCCATCTGCCAGAACGCGGCTGGCCCCACTGCCGACCCTTTCAGCAGCATGGTTCCCAGGGGCAGAAAGAGGACGAATCCCAAATAGGTCCAGGTGATCCGCCAGGGCCAGCTAGGTAGCTTTAGTTGGCGCGGCAGGCCCGCCAGCCTTCGGCCAGAAGGCAATGGCGATGCGGCAACCATGGATTCTGATTGAACGGTAACCCGATCGTATCACCGTTTTGAAGGGGCCGCCTCCATAAGACGGTTTGTCTACGCTGTTATCGTCATTGCACTTCAGCAGCGCCGCCATGGGGATCCGCGTGGCCAATGTCAGCAAGCGCTTTGGCGATTTTCAGGCGGTGGACAATGTCAGCGTTGATATTGATTCGGGCTCCCTGGTGGCTTTGCTTGGTCCCTCCGGTTCCGGCAAGAGCACCCTGTTGCGGCTGATCGCCGGTCTGGAGCAAGCCGATGCCGGCCGGGTCTGGATCACCGGTGAAGAGGCCACCGACCGGTCGGTGCAGGAGCGGCAAGTGGGTTTTGTCTTTCAGCACTTTGCCCTTTTCAAGCACCGGACGGTGCGCCAGAACGTCTCCTTTGGGCTGGAGCTGCGCCATTGGAAAAAAGAGGCGATTCGCCGGCGTGTGGACGAATTGCTTGACCTCGTCCAGCTCAGGGGATACGGCGGTCGCTATCCTTCCCAGCTCTCCGGTGGCCAGCGCCAACGGGTGGCCCTGGCCCGCGCCCTGGCCGTCCAACCGCGGGTGTTACTGCTTGATGAGCCCTTCAGCGCCCTCGACGCCAAGGTGCGCAAGGAGCTGCGGGCCTGGTTGCGCAACCTCCACGATGAAATGCACGTCACCACCGTGATCGTCACCCACGACCAGGAGGAGGCCATGGAGGTGGCCGATCGCATTGTGGTGATGAACGAAGGTCACATTGAGCAGATCGGCACACCGGCGGAGATCTACGACCATCCCGCCAGTCCCTTTGTGATGAGTTTTGTCGGCGCCGTCAACATGCTCGCTTCGGGCGCCGTACCGGTGCAAAGGCCCCTGGCCGGCCCCCGGGACGACGGCTGGCCAGCCCAAGAGCAGCAGGTCTTTTTCCGGCCCCACGATGTCGAGGTGTCCCTGCACCCGGGCGCGGATACTGTGCCTGCCCGGCTGCGACGCTTGAGCCATATGGGCCGTGATCTACAGGTCGAAGTTGTGTTGGAGAGCGGCGAGGTGGTGATGGCCCAGGTGCCCCGCGACCAGTTAGACCACACATCCCTGGCCCTGGGTGATCAGGTGCATATCGTCAGCCGTCAGGCGCGTACCTTTGTGCCGGACTATTCCATCTAGGTCTATCTGAGGCTAGCTCAGATGAAATACATGACCTGGGACTGGTCGAGGCGATTGCGCTGGTCCAGCAGTTCTTGAAGCGTGGTTTGTGCCAGCACCTGCTGGCGGTCCCCAGCCAAGCGGGCGGCAAGCTGACCTAACACCTCAAATTCTGCGGTGGCGCGGGCTGAGCTGCTGCGTGAGGAAGTTTCCCCTTCCAGGCAGTTGACCACCTCGGCCACTGACACCTGCGCGGGGGGACGGGCGAGTTGGTAACCGCCTTTGGGGCCGCGGATGCTGCGCAGGATCTTGCCGCGGCGCAGGCTGGTCAACATTTGCTCTAGGTAGCGATCGGGGATGCCCTGGCGCTGGGCGATCTCGGCGACCTGCAGCACCAGCCCCTGGTCGTAAACGGCCGCCAACTCGATCAGGGAGACGATGCCGTACTCGGTTTTGGCGCTGAAGCCCACGCTTGATCCCCGGTAATGGCATAGGGATTGTGCCAGAGGCAAGGGCCATCCCTGTCGATGTGGTTGGGATTACATGCGGGGGCCAGGGCGCTGGATAGCGTTGGCAAGCAATCCAATCGGATAACCGTGGTATCTAAATCGCCTCGCTCGGCGCGAGCCTCAATAGCTGGCGTGGTCTTGGCCAGTCAGGCCTGGATTCCCCTGCTATTCAGCCTTGGTGTCGGCCCCCTGGCCCAGCCGGCGGCGGCCCAGACCCCAGGCAAACCCCAGTTGATCCTGTTGGTCACCTATGCCGTCACCAAGGCGGCCTACGACAAAATCATTCCGCTGTTTGTAGCCGACTGGAAGAAGAAGACCGGCCAGAGTGTGGTAGTTAGGACCAGTTATGGCGGCTCGGGTTCCCAGACCAGTGCCGTGATTGACGGCCTTGAGGCCGATGTGGTGGCCCTGGCGATGGCTTCCGACATCACTAAGCTTGAGAAAGCTGGTTTGATCAAGCCTGGTTGGCAAAATGAGCTGCCCAATCAATCCGTAGCCACCAATTCAACCGTGGCCACCTTTGTGAGGCCAGGCAATCCCAAAAAGATTTTCACCTGGAGTGACCTCGATAATAAGAATGTCGAAAGTGTGCTTGCCAATCCCAAGACTTCCGGCGGAGCCCGCTGGAATTTCGTCGCCCTGTGGGGGGCCATCAGCCAAAGTGGCGGCGGCGAAACCGCAGCCAAACGTTTCATCAGCGGTGTTTTCAAAAACGCTGAAGTGCTGCCCAAGGACGCCCGCGAAGCCACCGACACCTTTCTCAAGCGCGGCCAAGGAGATGTGCTCTTGAATTGGGAAACCGAGGGATTTTTGGCCAAACGCAATGGTGAACTGCCCGGAGGGTATCGGGTGTTCAGTCCCAACGTGCTGACGGAAATGCCCCACACAGTGGTTGATAAGAATGCCGACAAACATGGCACCCGCAGAGTCGCCGAAGCCTTTACCCGTTTCCTATTTACTCCCTCCGCCCAGAAGATCTTTGTCGACAATGGCTTCAGGCCGGTGACACCGGAAGGCAAAAGCTATGCCCGTGGCAAGTTCCCCAATGTCAAGTTCTTCCGCATCGGCGATCTGGGCGGCTGGGGCGAGACCGACAAGAAGTTTTTTGGCAAGGGTGGCATCTGGGATCAGATTTTCGCCCAGACCCGTTAGGTCTGTGCACCCTGGCCAGGCGCCAATCCCATACCCCTAGCGGATTAGTGTGTAATGTAACTCCTGGTTGTTCATCGCTAAACCGTGGTTTCACGCTCTCGCTCCCCGTTTCACGCCCGTCGCCGTGCCGCGTTAGCCAGCGGCCTGGGCCTGGCGCTGCTGTTGGGCGGTTGCGGCGGTCAGGGGCAGCAAGGCCAGGTCCCCAACTCTGGATCAGTCCAGGGAGGTGGGGACAAGCCCCTGCTGTTGGTCAGCTATGCAGTAACTAAGAGTGCCTACGACCGGATCTTGCCCCGCTTCCAGGCCGCCTGGAAGGCCCAAACCGGTAAGGATGTGGCGATTCGCACCAGCTACGGCGGCTCTGCCTCCCAGACCCGGGCGATCATCGATGGCCTGGATGCCGATGTGGCCGCCCTGGCCTTGGCCGGCGACGTGCTGAAGCTGGAAAAAGCCGGTTTGGTCGATCCTGGTTGGGAAAAGGAGCTTCCCAATGGTTCCATCATCACCAATTCGGTGGTGGCTTTTCTTACCCGACCCAGCAATCCCAAGGGTGTGAACCAGTGGGCTGATCTGGCCCGGCCCGGAGTGAGCGTTATCACAGCCAATCCCAAGACCTCGGGTGGGGCCCGCTGGAACTTTCTTGGCCTTTGGGGCTCGGTGGCGCGCACGGGCGGCACCGAAACCCAGGCCAAGGATTTTGTGAGTGCGGTGTACCGCAAAGTTGATAATTTGCCCAAGGATGCCCGCGAAGCTACCGATACTTTTCTCAAGCGCGGCCAGGGGGATGTGCTTTTGAATTATGAAAACGAAGCCATCCAGGCCACCAAGGCCGGCGAACTCCAGACTCCCTTTGTGGTGCCTGATGTCAATGTGCGAATCGAAGCGCCGGTGGTGATCGTCGATCGCAATGTCGATCGCCATGGCAACCGAGCTGCGGCCGAAGCCCTGGCCAAGTTCTTAAGCACCGAAGAGGCCCAGCGGATTTTTGCTGAAGAGGGTTTCCGTCCCGTCGATCCCCAGGTGTGGAGTCAGGTGCGCTCG
>JBIIRU010000350.1:0-2857 GCA_044341355.1 Cyanobium sp.
GCACGCCCCAGCCCCGCGGCAGCCTCAGCACCAGTCAGTCCTGGATGGTGGGTCTGCAGTGGACCGATGTGTTCTTGAAGGGCAATGATTTCGGCTTGGCTGTGGCCCAACCCGTCTTTGCCACAGCGCTGACCGGTGGCGTAACTCCCAACGACGGCAACTATGTGTGGGAGTGGTGGTACAAGTTCCAGGTGACCGACAACATCTCGATCACACCGGCTTTGATCTATCTCAGTCGCCCCCTCGGCCAGGTGACACCTGCAGGCGAAAGCTTCAGCCAGTTCGGCGGCCTGGTGAAAACGAGCTTCAGCTTCTGATCGCAGGCTTAGGGATTCGTCGATCTTGTCTTGGAGGAGGGCGCCGCCGGGCTGTGGTGGTGCTGGCCCGGTCGGGCTGGTTTGCGATAGCTGCCTGAGCCGCCGCCGCCACAGGCGAGGGCATCGGGCGTGGATGCCAACAGAGCCAGGAGCAGGGCCAAGCTGAGGGTGCGCGTTGGTTTCATGGCTCCAGTATCGCCCAATCCCTGGAGAGTGTGGCAGGTTTGTCTTGCGGCCTGGCCTGCCTAGACTGGGAAAGCCTCCACCCGGTAGAGGGTTATTGCCTTGGCCCGCCAGGGATCTGTGTCAGCAAAACCCGCTGCCAGCCTGCGTATTGGCGAGGTGGCCAGGCGCACTGGCCTGCCGGTGAAAACGATCCGCTATTACTGCGATGAGGGATTGCTCCAGCCCAGGGCTCGCTCCGAAGCTGGGTACAGATTGTTTGACGAAGAGAATCTCGCTGAGTTGACGATCATTCGCTCCCTGCGGGCGATAGATGTATCGATTCCCGAGTTGGCCAAGATTCTGGAGGTGCGGCGAGCTGGTGTCTGCAACTGCTCTGTGCTGAAAGACAGCATTGCGGCCAAAATGGAATCAATCAACCTGCGCATCGATGAGCTGGCCGCCAGTAAAGATGAGCTGGCGCGGCTTCTGGCCAGCTGGCAGGACTGCGGTGGCTTGAAGCCTGATCGCTGATCGCCATGGGCTGCCGCGAAGCAATGGGATTGTGTTGAATCTTGTGCTCGCGGCAGGCTTTGCGGTAGTTGCCTTCCTCTACGCAGTAGTGGGTCATGCCGGCGCATCGGGCTATATCGCTCTGATGACATTGGGCAGTTTAATTCCGGAGACGATCAAGCCTGTGGCTTTGATCTTGAATATCGTAGTGGCCAGCATTGGCTGCTGGAATTTTCTGAGGGCAGGCCATTGGCCCTGGCGAATCATCTGGCCGGTCTATCTATTAGCAATTCCGGCATCATTCCTCGGCGGCTGGCTCAATCTGCCCGGGATATGGTTTCAGCGCTTGCTTGGCGTCGTGCTGGTGTTTACGGCTTGGCGGTTGGGCACTGTGAGCAAGGATCCTGCAAGCCTGCGTCAACCCAGGGGTTCAGTACTGGTGATCAGCGGGGGCATCCTCGGTCTATTAGCTGGCCTTACCGGCACAGGTGGAGGTGTTTTCCTGACGCCACTGCTTCTGTTGGCCAAGTGGTGTGACACCCGCCAGGCTGCAGCGACTTCAATCCTGTTCATTCTGATCAACTCCGTGGCTGGTCTGGCCGGCATTGCCCTGGCCCATCCAGCTGCACTCACAGCTGTTCTGAACAGGTCGTTGCTGGGATGGATCGCGGCGGTGCTGATTGGCGGCAGCTTGGGCTCAAGATTGGGCAGTCGTCATTGGCCCGTGGCCTGGATCCGGCGGATTCTTGCCCTCGTGTTACTACTGGCTGCGCTGAAACTGCTTGGTTTGCAGCGTTGAATGCCTCTTGATTCAAAGCCACACAAGGCGATCGCCCATGCGCTTTCTGCTTGAGCCCCTGCTGGCGGCGGACGAGCTGCGAGAGCTGGTCAGCGTCCTGCAAGACCCCGCCGCCCCTTGGATCGATGGAGCCAGCACCGCCGGCTGGCATGCCCGCGATCTCAAGCGCAACCACCAGCTCGATGGGGCCTCGCCGCTGCATCAACAGCTCTCGGCACGGCTTGAGGCGGTGCTGACGGCCCAACCGCTGTTGCAGGCGGCCGCTTTTCCGCGCCGGATCCACGGTCTGCTGTTCAGCCGCAGCGGCGCCGGAGAGGGCTATGGCCGCCATGTCGACAACGCCTGGATGCGCGGTGGCCGCAGCGATCTCTCGTTCAGCTTGTTTCTGAGTGAGCCCGAGGCCTACGCAGGCGGCGCCCTGGTTCTGGAGACCCCTGCTGGCGAGGAGAGTTTCCGCCTGCCGGCGGGCCATGCCCTGGTCTATCCCTCAACCCTGCTGCACCGGGTCGAGCCGGTGACGGCTGGTGAGCGTCTGGTGGCGGTGGGCTGGATCGAAAGCCGCATCCGCCACGCCGACCAGCGCGAGCTTCTGTTCGAACTCGATACCGCCCGTCGCACCCTGTTCGCACGTCACGGCAAGGATGAGATCTTTGATCTGGTCAGCCGCAGCTACAGCAACCTGCTGCGCCGCTGGGACGGTTGAGCGCCGGCGGCTGGGGGCAGCACCTCCTCAGGACGCCCCCACCTGAACCGGCTCGATCAGCCCTCGCCGCCTTCCCCTCCCTCTCCGCCTTTGCCATCCTTGCCGCCTTTGCCATCCTCACGGCCTTTGCCATCCTCGCCGCCTTCCCCACCCTCACTGCCTTGCTGGCTGGAGGAGCTGGGGCTGGGGCTGGAGGGCTGAGTCATCGCCGGACGCTCCTTGTCCCCGCCCTGTTCAGCGTCTTCCGAGCTTTTAGAACAGGCGACCGTGCCGCCGGCTAGGGCAACGGTGGCGAGAAACAGGGCAACGCTGTTACGAGACATTTTTGGGATCAGAGCAAGTAGGGAGATTCTCGGATTGCAG
>JBIIRU010000351.1:0-2845 GCA_044341355.1 Cyanobium sp.
CTGGCAGATCGCATCCAGCTCGGCGACGCTGCGCTCGCTGGTGAAAAACACCCGCCCCTCGAAATGGCGCGGTTTGGCAGCCTCACCGGCCGCCCCACTGATCGCCCCACCAACCGCAGACCAATTGCCAGTTCGGGCTAGTTCCACCAGGGCCGGCCGCAGAGCCTGGTCAGCCCGGTCGATCTGGTCCAGCAACAGGGCCCCACCGGCCAGGCAATCCAGCAGATTCACCGCCTCGCCGCCACTGCCGCCACTGCCGCTCCCACTGCCACTGCCACTGCCACTGCCACTGCCAAACAGATCCGAACCATCAGGCCGCAGCAGGGCGCAATTGAGGCGCACCATCAGCTTGTGCCGCGCCGGCGAACCGAAATGCACCAGGGCGGCGATGTTGTCCTTCTCCAGCCCCGGTTCACCACTAATCAATACCGGCCCGGCCTGGCCAGGGGCCGCCGCGGCCTGGATCGCGGCATTCAGGCTCTGGGCGTAGCGGCTCTTACCGACGATGCCCCGCCGCACCATCGGCACCAGGTGGGGCGCCAGCCGCTGCAGGCAGGCCGCCGACAGATAGGGGGCGGCGGCAGGCTGGCGCGTTTCCATCAAGGGCCCCCGGGTCTGGCCATTGTGGGCGTCGATAATGGTGGCTCAAGCTGCTTTGTGCCCCATGGCCTTGACTCTTTACGGCGCTGCCCGCAGCCGGGCCTCCATG
The DNA here is from genome assembly GCA_044341355.1 of Cyanobium sp. Classification (GTDB taxonomy): domain Bacteria; phylum Cyanobacteriota; class Cyanobacteriia; order PCC-6307; family Cyanobiaceae; genus Cyanobium. The sequence goes on from JBIIRU010000351.1 coordinate 710, forward strand.
GTGCTCTGGTATCTCAAGGAGAAGGCGATCCCCTGCCATTTCCAAACCCTGGACATGCAGGCCGGTGAGCATCGTCAGGAGTCGTTTCTGGCGATCAACCCCTTTGGCAAGGTGCCGGCCCTGGTCGATGACGGCTTCCAGGGCCCCGCTGGCGGCCCCCTGGCCCTAGCCGAAAGTGGCGCGATCTTGTTGCATCTGGCCGAAAATCACGCCGCTGAATTTGGCGGCGATCCCGGCCGGGCCGCCGCCCTGCGCTCCCTCTCCCAGCAATGGGTTATCTATGCCAACGCCACCTTGGGGCCGGCGATGTTTCAGGCCGCCGATCGCCCAGCAGAGCTGGCCCGCCAGCTGACGGTGCTGAACAAGCTCCTCGCCAAGGACAGCAGCCTGCTTAACGGCGCCTGGGGCCCGGTGCCTTGGGGGGCCGCCGATTGTGCCGTCCAGTCCTACCTCGCCTATTTGCCGATGTTCTGCAGCGGCGTCGACCTCAGCCCCTATCCAGCCGTCCAGGCCAGCATTGAGGCCACCAACCAGCGGCCCGCCTACCAAGAGGCAATGGGCTCCCGTTGAGACGGCTGGGGCCTGCCTAGCCCTGGGCGGCCAAAGCCCGCACCACATCGCCGCGGGTCAGCACCCCCACCACCTTTGAGTCGCCATCCAGCACAAACAGCCTTTGGGTGCTGTTGTCATGCAGTTGCTTGGCCGCCGTCGTCAAGGAGGTGCCGCTGGCACAGGTGTGGGGGTGGTTGCCCATCACATCGGCGACCCGGCTGCCGAGCACCTGATGCACCTGCCGATCCCAGTTGAGGGGATTGCGCAGGTAGATGACCGCATCCAGCAGCATCACGTAGGGACCGGTGTCGAGGCCGCTCTCCCGCACCATCAGCTGCTGCTCGGTTAACTCACCCACCAGTTTTCCCGCCCCATCCAGCACCGGCAGCCCGCTGATGTGGTTATCGCTCATCAGCTGGACCGCCTCCTGCAGGGGTGTCTCACCCCCCACACTGCGCACCGGGGTGCTCATGACGTCGTTGACAAGGGCCTGGGCGTTCATCGGCCAATTCCTGGATGCATCCGTCCATTCTTAGGCGCCCCCGCCCGGGGCCCCTTGGGGTAACGGGGCAGGATGATCAGACGTTCGTGGCTTTGGTTGTCCTGCGCCGCCTCGCCGACTTCCTGACAATCCTGCGGGCCTGCCTGGGCCTGCCCCTCCTACTGGCCTTGGCGGCCGACCAGGCCGCCTTGGCCTGGGGGTTGTTACTGTTCGGCGGCATCACCGATGCGGCAGATGGCATGGTGGCCCGTCGCTGCGGCGGCGGCTCGGTATGGGGGGCCCGGCTCGACCCCCTCACCGACAAGATTTTGATCAGCGCCCCCCTGCTGTGGTTGGCCGCCCAGGGCCGGCTGCCCCTGGCGGCCGTCTGGCTGCTGCTGGCCCGGGAGTTGCTGATTTCCGGTTGGCGAGCCGGCCAAACAAGCGGCGGCCCGGCCTCGCTCAGTGGCAAGGCCAAGACCGTGCTGCAATTCGCCAGCCTCTTGCTGATGCTCTGGCCCGCCGCCTGGCCCCTGGCTCCCCAGCTATGGCGCCTGGGCTGGTGGCTGTTCTGGCCCTCCTTGCTGCTGGCATTGCTTTCGGCACTCAGCTATCTCAGAGCCCCGCAAGCAACTCCAATCGCCACCCCTGAACCAAAGCGCTGCGATCCTTTGGCCTAGGGCCCGCTGACTGGGGCCTGCTGACTGGGGGCCACTGACTGGGGGCCGAACCCCTCAGGCGCTCAGGGCCAGCATGCGCTCGATCGGCACCAGGGCGCGGCGGCGCAGGTCCTCGTCGAGCTCAATCGCCGGTTGGCCGTGCTGCAGGCAGCTCCAGAGTTTTTCGAGCGTATTTAGCCGCATGTAAGGGCAGGCGTTGCAACTGCAACCATCCGCCCCCGGCACCTCAAAGAAATCTTTGTGGGGCACGTGCTGGCGCATCTGATGCAGGATGCCCGGTTCGGTCAGCACGATGAAGCTTGGCGCCGCGCTGGTTTCGGCCCGTTTCAGCAGCCGGCTGGTGGAGCCGATGAAATCGGCCAGATCGAGCAGGTGCTGTTGGCATTCGGGATGGGCGATCACTTCGGCATCGGGATGCTGCTG
>JBIIRU010000352.1:0-2837 GCA_044341355.1 Cyanobium sp.
CCCGTGTTGACCAAAGGACTCCCCGCCGAAACTGCTGACCTGCCCACCACCCTGCCCCGCCCCGGTTTCCAGGGCTTTCCCGAGGGGGCCCTCGACGTGGAGGTCTGGCTGCCGGTCCTGCATGGGCCCAAGGGCGAAGACGGCACCATTCAGGGGCTGTTCACCCTGATGGAGCGACCCTTCGTCGGCTCCGGCGTGCTTGGTTCGGCAGTGGGCATGGACAAGCAGGCCATGAAGGCCGCCTTCGCCGCCGCCGGCCTGCCCCAGGTGCCCTACGCCTGCCTGAACGCCACCGAGCTGGCGACAAAGCCCGACGCCGTTGCCGAGCGACTGGAGGCCAGCCTCGGCTACCCCTGTTTCGTCAAGCCCGCCAACCTCGGTTCATCCGTTGGTATCAGCAAGGCCACCAACCGCATTCAACTGCTGGAGGGCCTGCGCCTCGCCGCCAGCCTCGACCCCCGCTTGATCGTCGAACAAGGGGTCGAAGCCCGCGAACTGGAATGTGGCGTTCTGGGGGTCAACAAGCTGCGGACTTCCGTGCTCGGCGAAATCCGCTTCGATGCGGATTGGTACGACTACGACACCAAGTACTCCGAGGGGCTCAGTCACACGCTCATCCCGGCCCCGGTGAGCGAGCAAGTCAGTGAGCGGGCCAGGGCCCTGGCCCTTGATGTATTTCGTGCCGTGGGGGCCAGCGGCCTGGCGCGGGTGGATTTCTTTTTCAATGAAGAGCGCGACGCGCTCTGGGTTAACGAGATCAACACCTTTCCGGGATTCACCAGCCAAAGCATGTACCCCATGCTTTGGGCCGCCAGCGGCATACCCCTGGAGGATCTGATTCATACCCTGGTGACGGAAGCGAGAGAATCCTTCCGCCTGCATGACAGTTCTGCGAGGTTGAGTCCATGACCGAGGGTCTTCTTTGGTTGCCTTTGCTGCTGGTCTTTGTGCTGCTCACGGCCCTCGGTTGGCTTGAGCGTCGCCGCCAGCGGCTGTTTCGCGAGTGGGCGGCAGGGGCCGAACTGGCCAAACTGGACTCCTGCGGCGCGGCCCGCCTCCAAGATGGCCAGCTCAGCTGGAGCCGCTTCGAGGCGGGTCGCTTTGAAACCGTCGATCAATTTGCCATCAAGGGCCTGGAGTTGGTCGAATTGCTCGCCCTGGGCTCCGGTGAAGCCCCCCTCACCGAAGAAAGTCAGGGGGCCTGTCGGTTGCGATTGGTGGGTGGTGGGGTCGAAAAAGATCTTCCCTTCGCCGATGCCCAGCGAGCCCGTCTTTGGATTGACGAGCTGATGGCCCGTTCCCGTTGCGAATTGTGAGGGCCTCCCCGGGTCCCACCCCCCAGCGGCCCGGCACCTCCGCCAGTCCAGGCGCCCAACGCCGCCAGGAACTGCGCCAGCAGCGTCGCGCCGATCGCTGGCGGCACGGGTGGCGTTTTCTGGTCTATTCCGCCCTGGCTGCCGGTGTCGGTTATGGCCTGATGCGCCAGGGCTGGATGTTGCGCAATGCTGCCCAGGTGGAAGTAAGCGGCAGCGCCCTGGTGAGCCGCGAACAGGTGATTGAGGCCGCCAATATTCGCTTCCCCCAGCCGCTATTGGGGCTCCAACCCAGTGAGCTCAGTCGCAATCTCAGCGACAGCCTTCCCGTGGAGCTGGTGGGCGTCAGCCGCTTGATGCTGCCCCCCCGCCTTCGCATCGAACTCAAGGACCGCCAAGTGGTTGCCAGGGCCGAGCGCCGCCAAGCTGGCGGTCTGGCCAGGGGTTTTGTCGATCAACGGGGCGCCTGGATCAGTGAACGCCAGACCCAGGGATTCGCGAGCCCTGGGGATAGTTCCCTCAAGGTGCTGGGATGGAGCGAGCGTCATCGCGCCACCATCGCCCGGTTGCTGGAGGTGCGGGAGGAGTTTCAAGGTGGGTTGAGGGAAATCCGTTTTGATCCCGAGGGCAACCTTTGGGTGACGACCGGCAACCTGGGGGCCGTGCGGCTGGGCCTGGAGGATGGCCAATTGGATCGCCGCCTGCTGGCCCTGCTCCACCTCAACAAGAACCTGCCCAAGAAGCTGGGCAACCGGCGGCCGGGCAGTGTCGATCTCACCGATCCAGATCAGCCCGAACTGAGCGTGGGATCTTCGCCCGCCCCAGCCATCGCCAATCCCGGCACGGCCCCTGGAAACGTCGCCATTCCGTCCGTCCCACCCCGCGGAGCCCAGTAAAGTCGCCAGTTAACGCTGACACCGGCTTGTCTGGTGGCGCTTCCGCCCCCATCCTGGCCTTGTTCACCTGTCCTGAGATCCCGACAGATCCCGCTAACGACATAATGCAGCCTCAGATCAACGGCAATCTCACGCCCACCCCAATGTCGCGTGACTCCCAAGACCCCAGCAGCGATCTGCCGAATCCATCCGCCTTCCCCCTGGAGCCCAAGGAGATGAGCCAGAATGCCCAAGGCACCAACGGCATTGTTCCCAGTCAGTCGGCACGCATTGAGGTCATAGGGGTCGGTGGCGGTGGCAGTAATGCGGTGAATCGCATGATTGCCAGTGAATTGAAAGGAGTCGGCTATCGCGTGCTCAACACCGATGCCCAGGCGTTGCTCCAGTCCGCAGCTGCCCAACGCATTCAGCTGGGACAAAAGCTGACCCGGGGCCTAGGGGCCGGTGGTAATCCCGTAATCGGTCAGAAAGCCGCTGAAGAATCACGGGCGGAACTGCAGGAATCCTTGGCAGGTGCAGATTTGGTGTTCATCGCCGCCGGCATGGGGGGAGGCACGGGCACCGGTGCGGCACCGATCCTGGCGGAGGTGGCCAAGGAATGCGGCGCCCTCACCGTGGGGATCGTCAC
>JBIIRU010000353.1:0-2821 GCA_044341355.1 Cyanobium sp.
GCGGCACGAGCCTGCTGCTGCTCACCACGAACTCCCTGGTGGCCCTTGCCGCCCTGGGCCACTGGCCCACGGCCCACTTGCCGCTCCTTGTTCCTCTGGTGGGCGGTGGCTTCCTGGGGGCGGTGGTTGGCCAGCGGCTTGCGCCTCACCTGCCGGAGGTGCGGCTGCGGCAGGGCTTCTCGGCCCTGTTGATCGGCTCGGCGCTGCTCAGCGGATTCGAGGCCTGGCGACGCCACGACCACCCGCCTGCCACAACGGCCGGCAGATCGTTCATCCAGCTGCAAAGAGCACCACGGACTGCATGGGCTCGCGCAACCCGAACGCTGCCTTAGCTCCGTTCAAACTGCTTCTTACACGGTGGTGCCTTTATCTGGTGCGTCCCGCCAATCGAGGCCGGGCAGAAAGGGAACGATCGCCGGGGTGGACGTCATGTAGTCGGCATAGCCGCTGTGGATGGCACACAGGCGCCTCTCCTCCCGTCGTGCCTTGAGGCTGAGCACGGTCGCCAATGCCAGCAGCAGGACCAGGTGCAGCAGGCTGCCGAGAGCCAACGTCACCCCCAGGGAACAGACCAGCAGCGACTGGTAGAGGGGATGGCGGCAACGGCCGTAGGCCCCTTCGGTGACCAGGGACGCCCCGGGCATCGGTTCGGGTAGCGGGCTGAGGCTGTCCCCGAGGTTGAGGGCCCCTTGGGCGCCGATCACCAGGCCGACAAAGAAGGTGAGAACGCCGATCAATCGCAGCGCCAGGGGCCAGTCAATCCCCAGAACGGAGGGGGGAGGTGTTGGCGGCAGCCAGTGGGCGGCGATCAGGAGCATCTGCGCCAGCACCCACCACTCGCCGTGGCGGTTGTCCCGCAGACCCTCCCAGGAGAAGCCCCACTTCTGCATGCGTTCGTTCAGTTGGCGCAGCATGATTCGATCTCGTCAGGTGAATCGGGTTGGCCTGGCTGGCGCCACAGACCCAGCCACTCGTCGTTGCGCTTTTGCACCGACCCGCTGGCCGGCTCCCAGATCTCCGGCACCAGGCCAGCCTGGCGCAGCTGGGCTGCCACCTGCTGCGGATCACTGCCCCAAGGCGGGCCGCCGGGCTGGCGGTGGCACCAGAACAGCCCTAGCAGCCAGCCGCCCGGTGCCAGCAGCCTGCAGGCGGTGGCGATGTATTGCTGCCTCTGGCCGGGATCGATGGCGCAGAAGCAGGTGTGCTCGACGATGCCGCTGAGGCTGCCGGCAGTCAGGCCCGCCGCCGCCAGTGCCTCCATGTCGAACAGATCGGCCTGCAGCCACTGCAAATTCTCCCGGTCCTCGCCATGGAGCCTGCGGGCCGCGCGCAACGCTTCGCCACTGAAATCCAGGCCAATGGCCGAGAAGCCGAGCTCTGCGAGCAGGGCAACCTCATGGCCGCGTCCACAGCCAGGCACCAGCACCCTGCCCGGTGCCTGGGGCGCCAGCGGATTGCTGCGCAGAAACTGGGCCAGGGATGGGGCGGGCTGGCCCAGCTCCCAGCCGTCACTTCCTTCCTGGTAGCGCTGGTCCCAGTGGCTTGCAGCAGCGACGGGGGGCTGATTGGAGGGGCTCATCGCTCAACTCATTCAGGTTACGCAGCAAGTTCGACATACCCAACGGCACAAGAGGGCTCGGGTATCTCGATGCCGTCCTGCCTTAAACCTTCCAAATGAAACGAAATCGCTTCGCGAATTAGCCGTTCGACTTCAGAGGCAGTATTACCTGTGGCGATACAGCCTGGGAGATCTGGGACGTAGGCCGAGAGGTTTTCTCCCGCCCTCTCAATGACTACTGCGTATTTCATGGCTGTTCTGAACCTCTTAGACCTGCTTGGTTCAGGATACTCATCTAAGTGCCCATGGCAAGCTCATCGGATGGCTTGCCAGCAATCGTTACCCTACCTGGTTTAATTGGGTGCTTAAACTGACGATGACTCCCTCTTTATGTAACTTGAAACCAGCCATCATCCTTGATCGCATTGAGGATTTCGGATACTTGCATCTCATTGCGTAAAGTGAAATACCGGATAGCGGAACCCTAGGGCGGAATCAACCAAATGACTGGCATAGCTTCAGATATAGAAAGCTTGAAAACTTTTGAACATGGACCATTGTTAATAGTATCAACATGCAATAAAACTCAAAATATTTTATTCAATCAGCATGGCCTCTGGTAGATATTTAATAGCTTGCCTGCAAGCTGAGCACAGCCAGCACATGTTATTTTTGGCTAACGTTTGAATTCAGCGGCAGCCGAAGGCAGTCCGCTGGAATGAAGGGTTAGCCGTCACTTTCCGAAGCAGGGTTCTGAAGTTTGAGCAATATTGGGTTTGTGAGGCGTTCCGAATGCCAGTGAGCCTTGAGGCAATTAAACGCGAGATCCAGCATTCCAGCGGCATCAGATTCCTCGATCTTCTTGCTGGGCAGTACGACTACTCCGTTCCGCACGTCGACGTATGTTGCGAAGTTCTTCTTGTCGAAGGACTTGGATACTGTGGATTGGGCGGCTTCTAGCCATTTCAAGTCTGTGTCTCTGAGAAGGTCAAGGTCCAGCCCGAACGTGTAGTAGTGAGTGTTCTGTGACTCGATCTTGGAGGTGTGGCTGTAGAAGCGCTTCTCAACCGTCTTCCAGTCCACGTGTTCATTGGCGATAAGCTTCCCGATCACTCCCACAACGATTGGGATCTTGCCGCTGGCGTCCCCTGAAGTGGTGTAAATCCCCCGGCCCCCCATGCCGGCTTAGCCAGCTTGGGGGGAGCATCTCAGGCGACTGGCTCCGGCTGGTGTTGCAAGAGGTGGGCAGGTCCGTTTCCCTGG
>JBIIRU010000074.1:0-9725 GCA_044341355.1 Cyanobium sp.
AGGGTTTATAATGGATTGATGGGGTTGAGCAATCAGCCTCCAAGCAGTCATTCTCCGACTGCTCCTGTTCACCCTCCAAAAGGGTCCCAGGACCTCCTGAGTTACACCACTCGAAGGGGCGCTACCAAATCTTGCCTCGGCTTAGGCCTATGTTGTGCTGCACACCCAGCAGAATCAGTATGCCTAAATTCATTTCTTCGTAACTCGATCAAGCTTGGTTGTCTGATCTCACCTCTCTTGTGGCATGACCTGTGCTCATCGGCTAACATCAAGATTCAGCGGGCGGGCATAATGATGCCTTTGCTGTACACGCAGCGCACCCGCCGCTGATCTTGGCGTTAGAAGGATTGAAACCTCCCCCATCCCACTGCACGAAGTAGCCTTGCAGGAGCCACAAATGAACAATTCATTCGATCTACCTTGATTTTTTACTGCAGCTATCTTACTCTACGGCTACGATGAATTCACGAGCTGCCGTAGGTCATGGATACCGATCATACTGCTGAACGTAGTTGCATTTTCATCAGCTACCGCCGCGATGATGCCCGCGGAGCCAGCGGACGTGTGTGGGACTGGCTGCGAATTGGTTTTGGCTGAGAGCCGTTGTTTCGTGATGTGGCGAGTATTAACGCGGGTAAATGGCGCCAAAAGATAGAGCAGGCCCTGGCTGCCAGTAAGGCCTGTGTGGCCGTGATCGGCCGCCGCTGGGCCGACGCCACCAACCTGCCACGCCTGCAGGAACTCGACGACATGGTGCGCCACGAGCTGGAGACAGCCCTGGCCAGCGGCGATCAGGAGGTTCTCACCGTGAATCCCCTGCTTGTGGAGGACGCCCAGCTGGCTCAGATCCCCGCTGATCAGCTACCGGAGAGCCTGCGGCCCCTGCTGGGTGATTGGAATGGGTTGGCCCTCAGTGAGAGCGGCAGGGATGACGACACGCACCGCTTGATCAAAGCGATCGCTGCCGCAACTGGGCTGCCGGTGCATCCGGAGTTGGAGGAATGGATGGCACGAGGCACAGAAGCACCTGGTGCCGATCCAGAGGAACGGCCAGCCTTGAAGGCAGCGCTGGCGGCACTGGCCAACGGCAACACCCTGCATGAAGAAGCTTCGTTTGAGCAGGAGCTGGCAGTCAGCCGGCGAGCTGGCGCTGGCGGGCCACTCGGTGTTGCTGCTGGAGCGCGGTGGGGCCATCGACCCGGGCGGCCAGAACGTGGCCGACGTGGATCGAGCTGTTCGGCGTGGATCGGGCCCAGGCCGGGTCGGCCTACAGCCTGCGCAGCGGCGCCAAGGTAATAGCGCTGCATGTGAACACCACCGGCACTGGGGTGAATGGGGTGGAGGCCCGGATCCAGGGTCAGAACTGGCTGTTCATGGCCCACCAGGTGGTGCTGGCGGCCGGAGCCGTGAACACGACGGCCATCCTGCTGCGCTCCAGCAGTGAGCCCCATCCCAATGGCCTGGCCAACGGTTCGGATCAGGTGGGCCGCAACCTGATCAAGCCGCAGCTCAGCTCGATCCTGCAACGGGCCAGCCAACCCAATTCCGTTCGCTACAGCCGCAGCATCGGCATCATCAACTACTACTGGGGCGATAAGAACGTGGCGTTCCCGCTGGGTTCGATCCAGAGCGGTGGCGGCGTGCTGCGGGATCCCCACAACCGGGTGAGCTTGCGCGGAAAGCGGCTGCAGATTTTCTACCAGGCCAACAAACTGGAAGGCCCACGACCGGCTGGTCAATCGCTGGCTCGACACGATCCAGAAGCAGGAGGCCGAGCCACTCACCCGGGTGGTGCAGGCGGCAGCGATATATCCCCGCAGTGAGGCCCCCCTGGCGGTGATGGGCTACGCCTGCGGCACCTGCAACATGGGCAATGATCCAAGCCGTTCAGTGGTGAACCTGGAGGGCCGCAGCCATGAGGTGACCAACCTCACCATCGCCGACGCCAGCATCCTGCCGGGCTGCCCCTCGGTGGGGATCGGTTTCACCGTGATCACCAACGCCCTGCGCATCGCCGAGCGGCTGAAGGGGGACTTGGCCTGAACAAAACTTTCAGGAAACGAAACGTTCAGGGAACTAAACCGAAAGGACGTGGAAATGGGCTGTGGGGAGAAAGGGCAGAGCTAAGCAGTCGTTGGTGGCAGAAAGGGGGTAACCGTGAAAGGCTCAGCCTGGTTCACAAACAACAACCTGTCGCTACCTGCCCTGGAAAAAAACGGGGCCCTGGAAAACAATGGGGCCCTGGAAAACAACGGGGCCCTGGGTCATTGTTTAGATGTTAATGCTATTGGGGATAAGACTCGGCTTAAGATAGACATAGGGGGTAGGCCGCTGCTGCTGATTGCTATTACGTCTATCGATTTCACTATCAATCAATTTGAGTGACTTCTGAAAACGAGACAAGGGTCCACCCTCTTTGATGATACGTGGATCGCGGAACCATTGTTGACAAGGCCAGTCATTAATACGGTAATCTCCCAATTGACCATACTGGATGGAACCCAGCAGCCACAATGTGTTGAGCTGTTGCTGTGCCTCGGGAATCGGCGGGAACAGGTTCAACCAGTCGTCTTCGCCCATTGGCACAGAACCTGAGGGTGGTGGTGACCAGGCGGCACCAGTGATCGCAGGCGCATAACTCATCAGCGCGCGCTGAGGAAAGTTAACTGCCGCGTGCTGGGCGCTGGCGGTGAAGATGACCATCGTCAGCACATCAACGAGTTGCGCCAGGCTGGTGATGGCATTAAATCCCTTGATCTTGCCAGAAGACTGGATCTCATTCACCCAGGCGACAAGCTCATAGTCTCCAGTAATATCGGCATCACTATGGTAGTAAACCGATAGGTAGTCAGTGACCCAGTCATGAATAGCATTCCATACCAGAATCGCATCGTCACGATAGGGATAATCCTGCAATGAGATCACATTATCAACGCAACGACGCTGTAGATCCCTAGGCAGCATATGTTCGTAGAAATCGAAGCCAAGGCGATCGGTGCTGGCCGTTTGCTGGGTGGAAGTGATCGTACCGGCGAAGATCTTGTCAATCGGCCCACCTTCCGTAATCAGGACCCCTGCCGCCAAATTGTTGATGAACAGAGTTCCTTCAAAATGGGGCAGCAGGAGCACATTGATTGGGTGCTCAGAGGCCATCGTTCGATGGGTTGCAACGGCAAAGGCTTCAATCACTAGATGGGTCCGACTAAGATGGACGAACAGCTCATGATAGTTTATATCGGCAACTTGCACCATGGTGCATGCCATCTGCCAACTCCACCATTCTGGACTGGCAGATGAATCCACGCGCAGAAATGTGGGGTCTTTTGTGGGATCCTGGCCGAGCTGGATCGCAACCGGTACAAGGGACTGACCACCTTTTGGCACCGCAAACAGGGCCAGCGGCAGAACAAGATATTTCTGAGCACCATCAGTGAACCCTGGAACTAAACTGCCGAGTTCAGCATAGTCAATCAGAAAGATACGCTGCTCATTCAGGGCCGTGTTGAGATCATCATCTCCACCCATGACCTGCTGGTATTGGGCATTGCTCAACACCACATTGTCAGGTAATTGAATGATGCCCTGAAGTAACAGGCTATTAGGGCCGGCAACGCGCATACGCGCAAAGGTGTCATTATGTTGGAAGCTATCCGCAATTGCTGGCAACGGCAAGGAGGCGAATAGCTCGCGATAGCGATTCAGATCAGCTTTAGGGCCGCTATTGAGATAACTGCTGGAAATAGTTTCCTGAAGAACATCTAACTCTAAATTGAGACGATTGCGACGCACTCCTGTCAACATTAAAGCCGAATGATAAGCCATGCGGAACGGGCTTTTGCGGTGTGCATCCTGTTCGCCACGCATCCTGGTAAGGGAAGTGCGAATATCGTTCAGATTTGATCGCAACGGAGCTTGACTGGATCGCGCCTGATGATTGTTTGGGTCAGCACGTTGCGCCATCAACTGGTTAACCACGATATCTACAGCTATTTCAGCGACAGCAAGCAACCAGGAGATGGTTGGCTGATCACCCTTCGGGACAGCCTTAGCCAGTGGAACGCCGGGCAGACTGGGAACCGAATCGTTCCATTGATAGAGCGTGCCTGATTGGGCCAGCTGATTGCGCCGCATCAGTTGCTCCCGCGGCGTGTCAAGCTGGGGCAAGGTTGGCGTGTTGCGTGAATTGATTGCTAGCATAGAGGCCTCAAAAATTGCGGGGTGGAGGGGTGGTCATCAAGTGTTGACAACAGAGCCACTTCCAAGGCAGGTCCCACCCAGCAGTGAGTTCCTCCATTGCCAATCAAAGGATAGCCAATGATGTCCTTCTATGCCAGCCCCTTGTCAACCCTTGTTGGTCAATAATTTGCATTCCATAGGTCTGCGGTTCACGATGACATCACCTGACATCCACGATCTCTGCCGGGCGAAGTCGCGTTCCCCATTACCTCTTGATTTCTGTCCATCAAGCTGAAGGGAGCAGGTCAGTGCACCCCAACCACCTTTTTGGTCTGGCTGTACGCTTCGCGTTTAGTGGGGTACCCACGCCATAATTCATTTACGTTTGGACTGAAGTTTCCGTGCATGCCACCTACTTCGGAGCCAACGGCTGGCTGCTTGAGATCGGCGGCCTGCGGTTACTGGTGGATCCATGGTTCCGCGGTGAATTGGTCTTTCCACCGGGCCCCTGGCTGCTGAGGGGGCAACTCGGCCAGACCATGCCAGTGCCCGAGAACCTCGATCTGCTGCTGCTCACCCAGGGACTGGCCGATCACTGTCATCCCCCCAGCCTGGAACTGCTGCCAAGCGATCTGCCCGTGGTGGGTTCGGCCAGCGCCGCCGCCCGGGTGCGACAGCATGGTTTCGCCACGGTGACGGCCCTGCGACCCGGGGATCGTTACAGCATCGGCGCGCTGACGATCACCGCCACCAGCGGGGCGCCGGTACCAGCGGTGGAGAACGGTTATCTGCTGGAGCACCCGCAGGGGAGGCTGTATCTGGAACCCCATGGCTTCCTGCCAGCGGATCTGCCGGCCCAGGCCCTCGACGCGGTGATCACTCCGGTGCTGGATGTGGGATTGCCGCTGGCCGGGGCGATCGTGAAGGGCCGGCAAGTGCTTCCCAAGCTCCTGGAGCGCTTTGATCCTCTTACCGTGCTGGCCAGCGCCACCGGCGGTGATGTGCGTTTCAGTGGGCTACTCAGTGGCCTGTTTTGGCAGGAAGGAACAATGCCGGAAGCAGCCAACACGGTGGCCGCCGCGGGCAAGGGCTGCCGCCTACTCGATCCAGTGCCGGGGGAACGCATTGCCGTCGCCGTCAGGAATGATTCAGGAGCACGGACCAATCAATCGACCTGAGCAGAACCTGCCGCCATCGGAACGGTTTTGACATTGCTGAAGCTGGTGGCCTTGGGCAACGGTGAACGGCCAGACGTGGAGGTGGGCGAAAGAGGCATTTCATCTATAGAATCTAAAGCTCGCAGTTAATCAGCATTAACACTACTAATCGATGGAGTGTAGACTAGAAACTTTGGTTTGGTCTGTCAAGGAGTGGCTTCGTTCAACGTTCAAGATCAACGGCCTGAAGATAATCCGCTGGAACCCAGGCTTCGGCGTAATGCCGCTAGAAGGAAGCCTGTTTGCCTCAGCTTACTTGCCACACAGCCAGGACATCCAGATAGTGAGTGGCGACGTGAATACCCGTCTCTTCGGGAATCCGGACCTCGCTGTAAGGACGCATTGCTCTGCTCGATCAAGCCCCCGTGTGTTGCGATTGAGAGGGGTGACATCTTTCCTGGTATCGGGGGTAACATGGGGATGTATGGCTTGTCTCAGAAAGGATTCTTTGATGATCTGATGATTGAGCCCACAACGCAAAAGCAAGAATACGTGCTAAACACCAATGAGAACAGGAGTGCATTGGGAGTAGAACTTTACCACGAAATTCATCGCTCTCGCCAGAATGACTATGGCAGTTGTTATTTGTATTTCTGGCCTATATCCTGATAAATTTCTTGACGGCGAAGGAGCCAAACCTGCTTGTCAGCCCACCTCATGGCCGTGTAGATCTCTGGGAAGGCCAGTCACTCGACCTGGCGAAGCTCAGGGGCTGTTGAAATCATGACGGCTGAACCACTCCAGCTCGCTCCGCTGGGGTCGCTTGGCTGGGCCCCCATCAGGGCCGTAGCCAACACGAGCCATTTTGGCCGCCAACTTCACCCGCAGCTGCTCAAGGGTCGACATCAACTCCCTCTCGTCTAGCGGCCAACCGGCCGGAATTCTCTGTGGTTCGGGCACCGGTTCGCCACGTTGCCAGCTCACCAAATTGATGGTTTCAGCAGGATCCTCTACCAAGTTATAGAGCTCCCACTGGTCGGGTTCGTAGGCAGCAGGATCAGAACTATCGCCCTCACTCCTTCGGCCATCGATGTAACGCACCAGCTTCCATCCCACCTCGCAGTAGGCATACACGTGGTTGGGCTGGGCGATTGGCCCTGGGGTCGTATTCTGCTTGCCCTGGACAATTGCCTCGTCCACGATCTTCAGGTAGTTGGTGAAAGTGGCCGGCAGGCTGCTGCGGTCGGTCGGGAGGGTGATGTCGTCTTGGGTCACGAAGAGCACCCCCTCAGCGTCGTCAGCTTGGTCACTGTCATCACCGCAGATCAGGCCGCTGAGGTCGCGGCCAGGCAGGGGATAGACCTCGTGGCCAAGAATCAAAGGCTGCAGCGCCGTTTGGTCGGCCTTGTCGTAGCCCGCCAGCCCCAGCAGTGTAGGCAACAGATCGATGTGGCTGGTCACCTTGTCGATGTCGATCATGGTGTCCGGGGAGGGGTTGACCAGGGGGCTGGAGACCACGAACGGCACGTGCACCGTTTCCCGGTAGGCGTTATGCCATTTCTCTATCTGACCTCCATGGGCGCCGCCCATCTCGCCGTGGTCGGAGGTGAAGACAATCAGCGTGTCATCCAGCAGACCGATCTCTTCGAGATTGGCCAGCAGCTTGTCGATCTCTAGATTCACCAGATATTGGAAATAGACATAGGCCTGCAGGTGGGCCAGCAGCCACTCCTGCGGCCTGGCCGCCGACTTGTAGGGCAGCGGCGCCACCTGCCGGAGCTGCGGCGGGTAGAGGGCCAGGAAGCCCTGGCCGATCTTGAACGAGGCCTCGTACTGACAGCGGGGCTTGGTGCTGAGATCGCTGTTCCAGCTCGGAGCCAGCAGGCTGTTGTCCTGCGGGAAACCATCGGGATTCAGAGGCACCCGGTAGGTGCCGCCCGCGGGCGCCCGGCTGCGCTCGCCCTGGGTGGGGATCGGCGTCGGTGCCGCCAGCAGGGCGCCGATCTGGGCGAAGATGCCATCAGGGTCGTTGTCGCCATCCCCGGAGGGGCCCGTCTGCACTCCGCCCAGCCAGGGCACGGGCCAGCCGGTGATGTCGTGGGGGTTCACAAACGCCGCCACCGCAAGCCAGGGCGTCTGCTCTTTGGTGGCGTTCGTGCTGTCGTAGATGTTGCGGATGTTGGTTTCAACGCCGAGGGCCTTGCGGTTGAAGAAGCCGTTCGCCACATCTGAGAAGCCGATGTCACGAAAGACGCCCAGGTTGCCGGGCCCGCCCCCCTGGCTGCTCGGCCAGGAGAGCGACCAGTTGCTGAAGCCCCATGCCTCGAGATCAGGGGCCGGGGGGTTGCTGAAATCGTGACGGCCGAAGTAGTGGGTGCTGTAGCCGGCCGCCCGGAACCAATCGCCGACGGTGGGCACCTGGTTATTGGGCAGCCAGGGAAAGCCGGGGTCGTAAGCCTGTTTGAACATTCCGGCCGTCTGAGTGACCAGGTGGCGACTCGGATACTGGCCGGTGTAAAGACTAGCCCTGCTGGGGACGCAGGCCGCGGCGGCGATGTGATGGCGGCCCAAGCGCACCCCGTGGCGGCGCAGGCGGCGAAAGGCAGGGAAAAAAGCAACGAAAGGATTATCCTCCTTTAAGGCAGGGTCGAAGCTGAGGACTTGATTCAGTTCCGCTATTCTTGGTGTGACATTGATTTGGCTTGGGGGCATTCTCATCTGGTCGACAAGAATGAATAAAATGTTTGGCTTGGTCACTGCGTGGCTCATCTTATTCGATGAAATCTAAAATTTAGAATGAACTCAGATTGTGCAATAACAATTTAACAATTTGCAATTTCTGCCTCGCTCCCATTATGAGCAACGCCCTTTGGCCTGGTGCAAGAACGAGGGCCCAGAAACGCATCAAGAAAACTCAGCGGCCGGGCCATCGTCTCCGAAAAACCGAGGATGCCCCGGTCACGGTGGTAATATAAAACAGTGTCGTCAGCGTCAAGCAGGAAAGTGCCGCCCCGTTGGGTCAGAAAGTCATCGCGGGGCACGTAGGTGCGCCAGTGGCCCAGCACTTCGGTCATGTTGCGCAGGCGGACTGTGGCCAGCTCGAAGGGGCGCTGGAAGCCGCTACCGCCGGCGCGGGCGAAGAACGAGCCGCGCAGCGGCGGCAGGGGGCCGGCCTGGATGGTCTCGTCGTCGGCAAGCAGCTGGGGGGCGGAGCGATCGCCCGTGTAGCCCCGCAGCACTTCCATCAATGTGCCCGGTGAGCCGATGCCGGCGCACATCAGCAGCAGGTTGGGCCAGGGGCCGCCGAATTGCCGCAGGCCCTCGTAGAGGCCCAGGGCCCGGTGCAGCTGGGGTTCCGGATCCACCAGCAAACGATCGGATGGGAAGCCCGTGAAGGCGCAAAACCTTTGGCGGCCCTCCTCCTCGCCGATGCCGATCGCCAGCACGGCGATGCCGGCGTCCCGCAACCGGGGCAGGGCTGGGGCCAGGGCCTGAGAGTATTCGATGCTGTCGAAATCGCCCAGCTGGGGCAGCAGCAACACCAGGCGGCGCTGGCCATTGCCCATGCCGGCCACCGCGTTCAGGCGCTCGCGCAGCGGGGCCGGGGCCAGGGGGCGCGCATCGGAATTGGACATGGGCCTTGGGGCGATCACGGACCCACCATGGTGACGCGCTCCAGAAAGGATTCCGCCGCGCTGGCCAGCAGCTGGCGGCGTTCCGGATCGATGCGATCCAGCAGGCGCACCATCATCGCCAGGCGTGGATTGGCCGCAAAGAATTCCCGGTGGCGGTCGATGAAGCGCCAATAGAGGCCATCCCAGATGGCGCACCAGGGCCCTTTTTTGAAATCACCCATTTTGAGGATGTAGTTGGACCCGCAGATGTAGGGCTTGGTGGCAAATAGGCCGCCATCACTCATCAGGCCCATGCCATAGACATTGGGACCCATCACCCATTCGTAGGAGTCGAGATAACGCTCCATGAACCAGTTGTGCACCACCTTGGGGTGGATTTCGCACAGCAGCATCAGGTTGCTGATCACCATCAGCCGCTCGATGTGGTGGTTGTAGGCGAGACGATTCAGCCGCCGTATCGCCGTATCCAATGGCGGCAGGCCGGTGCTGCCGTCATTCCAGCAGGGGGCCAGCTGGCGCTGATGGTTCCAGAAGTTGGCGCTGGCCTGCATCTCGCCATGGACCCGATCGATGCCGCGCACGAATTCGCGCCAGCCGATCACCTGGCGCACAAATCCCTCCAAAGACGCGATCGGGACGGGGGGCTTCTGGGTGTGGGCCAGGGCGGCGGCCACCACCGACGCCGGGCTCAGCAGGCCGATGTTGAGCAGGGGCGACAGCAGCGAATGGTTGAGGGTGTCGTGGTGTTGGCTGAGGG
>JBIIRU010000073.1:0-9725 GCA_044341355.1 Cyanobium sp.
CTTTAGTTCTGCTTCCACCACCTTGAGGTCTGAAACAACGTCTTCGCTGCCGGCATCGAGGAGGTGAATCAAAATTCGGGTTCTTTCGATATGGCGCAGGAAAGCGTGCCCTAGGCCCGCCCCCCGTGAAGCGCCGGCAATCAAGCCCGGGATATCAGCAAACACGGTGCCATCGCCACTTGGACGCCGCACCACGCCAAGATTGGGCACCAAGGTGGTGAACGGATAATCGGCGATCTTGGGCCTCGCCGCTGAGAGCACGGCAATCAATGTGCTCTTGCCGGCATTGGGTAAACCGATGATGCCCACCTCCGCCAGGAGTTTCAATTCCAGTTGCAGCAGCCAGGATTCACCCTCCTTGCCCTCGGTGAATTTTTCCGGGGCCCGGTTGCGATTACTCAGGTAGTGGGCGTTGCCCAGCCCCCCCCGGCCCCCGGCCGCCACCAGCAGGGTCTGACCGGGCGTGGTCAAATCGCCTAACAGAATCGTGGTGCGGGCATCCCGCACTTCAGTGCCACAGGGAACCTTGATCACCAGGGGTTGGCCGCTGGCGCCGGTACAGCGATTGGCACCTCCCTTGACGCCGTCGTCGGCGGCAAACAGGCGCCGGTAGTGAAAGTCGAGCAGGGTCTGGAGGTTGGCATCAGCCTCCAGCAGCACATCGCCGCCCCGGCCCCCATCGCCGCCGGAGGGGCCCCCGGCCGGCACGTATTTCTCACGGCGAAAAGCCATGATGCCGTCGCCGCCGCGGCCGGCCCGCACGGCAATCCGTGCCTGATCGATGAACTGCACGGTAAACGATGCCGCAGGGCCCAGTCCGTAACCCTAAGATCCGCCCGTCGCAGCGCCGGATTGGCCGAGGTTCACTTCCAGGGGGTCAGCAAGATCTACCCCCCCCGCCGGGGCGCAGCGCCGGTGACCGTCTTGCGGGATCTGGATTTGACAGTGGCCGATGGCGAGTTCCTTGTGTTGGTGGGACCTTCAGGCTGCGGCAAAAGCACCTTATTGCGGCTTTTGGCTGGCCTGGAGACCCCGAGCAGCGGAGCGATCAGCGTTGGGGGGCGCTCGGTGGTGGGGCTGCGGCCCTCGCAACGGGACGTCGCCATGGTGTTCCAGAGCTATGCCCTCTATCCCCACCTGAGTGTGCGGGACAACATCGGCTTTGGGCTGCGGCGCAGTCGGCCCCGTACCCTCCCCCAGCAGTTCCAGGATTCCCTGCACCAACTGGCCCGCAGTTGGCCCAAGGGCCTGCAGGTGTCGTCCCTGCGGGAGCGCCGCATCGAGGCTCGGGTCGCCGAGGTAGCTGGCCTGCTGGAACTGGATGCCCTGCTCGATCGGCTCCCCAAAGAACTGTCGGGAGGACAGAAGCAGCGGGTGGCCCTGGGGCGGGCAATCGCCCGCCAGCCCTCGGTGTTCCTGATGGATGAGCCCCTCAGCAACCTCGACGCCAAGTTGCGCAATGGCACCCGGGCCCAGATCGTCGCCTTGCAGCGCCGCCTGGGAACCACCACGCTCTATGTCACCCATGACCAGGTGGAAGCGATGACGATGGGCCATCGCATTGCCGTGCTGAACCAGGGCCATCTGCAGCAACTCGGCACGCCGATGGAGCTCTATCGCCAACCCGCCAATCTATTTGTGGCCCAGTTCATTGGCAGTCCGCCCATGAACCTGCTGCCCGTGACCGTTGCTGGGCCCCATCAACTAGTGCTTGCCCAGCAACTACTTAACATTGCTCCCCAGGGGACCGCCCACTTGGGGGCCCTTCTGGGGCAATCCCTGACCGCCGGGCTGCGGCCCGAACATCTGCGGGTTGCTGGTGCGGCCACGGCCGAAACCCTGGCCGCCCGCGTCTGCCATTTGGAGGCCCTGGGCAACGAGCAATTGGTCACCTGCCGTCTTGATGCCGGTGAGCATCTTGTCTTGGTTCGGGTACCGCCGGAGCAGCGGATCCAGATTGAACAGCAGGTGCATTTGGAGGTGGATCCAACGGGCTGGCGGCTTTTTGATGGCGATGGGGTAGCGGTTTAAGGGCTTAGGGCCTTGCAGGGGTTGCCGCCTCATCAGCCGGCAGCCAGCGCAGGGTCAATAGGGACGAGGGCCGCAGCGGCCGCCAGCTGTGCTCCAACCCCTCGCCCCAGAGGGCGTAATCCCCAGGGACATCAAGCACCAGAACCAGCTCCCTCGGCCCACGGCGGAACCGCAGCTCAAATTCCCCTTCGCCTGCCAAAAGCGAAAGGCTGCGGCCCTGGCTGGGTGGTTTGGCCTGGCCCCATGCCGGGCAGTCGTCCAGCTGGTGCTCAAACCACTTCAGTGAGAGGTTCTGAACCAAGGCGGGAGTTTCTTGGCCAGGGGCTTCGCAGCGGTGCCGCACAAACCGCAGCGAATCTGTGGGGATCGCCGGGTGATCACCGATGATCCAGTTGGTATGAGGTTGCTCGGGGGGGCGGAGTTCCCAGGCATTGCCGTATTCCAGCCCCTCCAGATCCACTCCATTGCGCCGCATGGTTGCCGCTCCAGGCTCAGCCCGCTGCCCCGGATGCCACCGCAACTCTCCCGTTGCCTGCCTCCAGGCCGCTGTGGCGGATCAGGGCGCTGGCTGAGGGACTGCGACCGCGGAAGCTTTCGAACACCTCGCTGGGATGGCGGCTGCCTCCCTGGCTCAAAACTGTGTCGCGGAAGCGGCGGCCTGTGGCGCGCACCAAGGAGTCGTTGTCGAGACCCGCTTCCTCAAAGGCGCTGAAGGCATCGGCGCTGAGCACTTCGGCCCATTTATAGGAGTAATAACCGGCCGAATAGCCGCCGGCAAAGATATGGCCAAAGCTGCAAAGGAAAGCATCTTCCTCAATGGGTTCAAGCACCGTAGTGGTGGTGGCAATTTGCCGGCGTAATTGTTCTGGACTCACCCCGCCTTCCGGTGTCCATTGGCTGTGCAGCCTCAGGTCTGTCAGGGCGAAATGGACTTGGCGCAGGGTGGCGGCACCGCCCATGAAGGTACGGGCGGCCTGCAGTTTGGCGAACTCCGCTTCGGCCAGGGGTTCCCCCGTTTGCCAGTGGCGTGCCATCCCCAGCAAGGTGGCGCGGTCGTAGCACCAGTTCTCCATGAATTGGCTGGGCAATTCCACCGCGTCCCATTCGACGTTGTTGATGCCGGCGGCCTGGGGACGCTCCACGGTGGTGAGCATGTGCTGGAGGCCATGGCCGAATTCGTGGAAGAGGGTTTCCACTTCTTGGAAGGTCATCAAGCTGGGGGTTTCTCCCACCGGTGGGCTCTGGTTGCAGACCAGGTAGGCCACAGGCAGCACGGGGGTGCCGTCTGGCTTGCTCTGGCGGACCAGGCATTCATCCATCCAGGCCCCGCCGCGCTTGCTGCCGGGACGGCTGTAGGGGTCGAGGTAGAAGGCGGCTAGGGGTTGGCCGCTATCGCGGTCCAGGACCCTGAAGAAGCGCACCTGCGGATGCCAGACGGGCGCCTCGCCATCGGCGGCCTCGATCGTGATCGCAAACAACCGGTCGCATAGCCCGAATAGCCCTGCCAGCACCTGGGGCAGGGGGAACCAGGGCCGCAGGGCCTCGCTATCGAGCTCGAAGAGTTCCTGGCGGCGGGCCTCGGCCCAGAAACTCACATCCCACGGCTTCAGATCGGCGGCCTCCGGAGCCCCAGCGCGGGCCGCACATTGCTGCAGTTCCGCTAGCTCCCGCCGGGCGGCGGGCAGGGCGGCTACCCGCAGGTCTTCGAGCAGCGTTTCCACCTCCTGTTCTGAGCCCGCCATCTTGGAGGCCAGGCTGACTTCGGCCCAGTTGGCGTAACCCAGCCGCTTGGCCTGGTCGAGACGCAGGCTCAAGATGCGTTCGATCAGCGGCCAGTTGCCACCCTCTTCACCCGAGGCCCGGCTGACATGGGCCTTGTAGGCCCGTTCCCGCAGGGCCCGGTTGCGGCCGTATTGCAGGAAGGGGCCGAACCGGGGCATGTCCAGGCCCATTAACCAGGGGCCGGCAGCGGCGGTTGGGGCGGACCCATCGGCTTGGGTGTGGCCGGCTTCGGCGGCCGCTTGGGCCAGCAGCTGAAGCACGCTCTCGGGTAGGCCTGCAACCTCGTCTGGGGCTTCCAGGAGCAGGGTCCAGCCGTTGGTGGCGTCGAGGACGTTGTTGCCGAAGCGGGTGGCCAGTTCAGCCAGCTCCTGGTTGGTGGCATTGAAGGCTTGCTGCGCTTCGCCGCCAAGGCCGACCCCGCGCAGGTCCATGTCCCGCAATTCGGCCGCCAGGATGCGCTGCTGGGTGCCATCCAAGCCCCCCTGGCGCTCTAGGGCCCGCAGGGCGGCGTAGACCGTGCGGCTCTGGCCAGCACGGTTGCCGAAGGCCACCACCGCCGGCTGCTGGCTGGCGTGGGCGGCGCGCAGCTCGGGGGTGTTGCATACCCCGTTCAGGTGGCTCACCACACCCCAGCTCCAGCGCAGCCGTTCCCCCAGGCGATGCAGGGGATCCATGACTTCATGCCAGCCGAGGGGGCGGCCCTGTTCAAGGGCCTGAGCCAACGTCGCTTCCAGTTGATCCAGTTCACTTTCCAGTTGGCCCAACAGCTCGGGGATGTGGCTGGTGACCTGGTCAGGCGTGATCGCCTCGAACGTGGGCAGGCCTTCACCAGCCAACAGGGCGGGACGTTCGAGGGAGGCGCTCATGGGTTGAAGGTCGTTGTTGATGGGGTTATTCCAACTCAGCCAAACCGACACTGGGACCCCTGGCAGGTCGGATCACCGCGAGGGGAGGTCTGGTGGGCGTTGGTGGGGTGCGTTATTGGTGGTTGCGTTAACCGAGGCCGCCGAGGCCTGCCAAGGCCAACGGACCCTGGTTGGCGACTCCGTTGGCCAGGGCATTTGTGCTGGCTTCATAGAGATTGATCGCCACCCTGGGCCAGAAACCGATCACCAGGGTGGGCACCAGCAAGCTGAGGCCAATAAGTAGTTCTCGGGGCTTCATGTCGCCCACTTCCGCCAGGGCGGGGATACGGGGACCGAAGAAGACCCTGCGGCACAGGGAGAGCAAATAAACAGGTGTTAGCACCAACCCAATGGCTGCCAGCACAACGGTGATGACCCGAAAGGGCACGGTGAAGTCGTTGTTGGAGGTGACGCCAAGAAAGACGGTGATTTCACTGATGAAGCCGCTCATCCCCGGCAGGGCCAGGGAGGCCAGGGAACTGGCGAGAAAGAAGGCAAAGGTGATTGGCAAAACCTTGGCCAGGCCACCCATGTTGGGAATCGAGAGGGTTTTGGTGCGCTCGTAGAAGACGCCGGTGATGAAGAACATGGCTGCTGCGATCAAGCCATGGCTGATCATCTGCAGCATGGCGCCACTCATGCCGAGCGCATCAATCGCGCCTATACCCAGCAGCACGAAGCCCATATGGCTCACCGAGCTACAGGCGATGCGCCGTTTGACGTTGTCCTGGGCAAAGGCATTGAGGGCCCCCCAGATGATGTTGACGATGCCCAGAACGATCAGGGCTGGCGCCAGGATCTGGTGTACCTGGGGCAGCATCTGCACGTTGAAGCGCAGTAGGGCATAGCCGCCCATCTTGAGCAGCACCCCTGCCAACAGCATTGAAACAGGAGCATTGGCTTCGCCGTGGGCGTCGGGAAGCCAGGTGTGCAGGGGGAAGATCGGTAACTTGACCCCAAAACCGATCAGAAAGCCCAGGTAACAGAGCAGGCCAAAGGTGCCGCCTGGGGAACGGGCGGCCATTTCGCTGAGATTAAGGCTGAAGGTGTCGCCTGAAAGGGCAATGGCCAGGCCGCTGATCAAAATCAGCAGGGAGGCCGTGGCGGTGTAAAGGATGAATTTGGTGGCGGCGTACTGGCGTTGGGTACCACCCCAGATGGCGATGAGCAGGTAAACCGGCACCAGCTCCAGTTCCCAGGCCAGGAAGAACAACAGGAAGTCCTGGGAAAGAAAAACCATTGCCTGGGCTGACGCCTGCAGCAACAAAAGGCCGAAGTAAAGACGGGTCTTGCTCTTGATTGACCAGCTCGCCGCCACCGCTAGCAAGGTGACCAAGCCGCTGAGGACTACCAGGGGCGCCGAGAGACCGTCGGCCCCCAGGGACCATTCCAGGTGCAGGATCGGGATCCAATTGATGCGCTCAACCAGTTGCAAGCCGCTGAGCGAGCCATCGAAATAGCGTGAAAAGACCCAGAGCATCAGGGCCAGGTCTGTTAGCAAGATCCCCAGGGCCAGGGTGCGGGGTGCCCGGGGATCGTCGCCGTCGCCTGGCAGTAGGGGCATCAACAGGGCCCCCGCAGCCGGCAACAGCACAATCAAGCTCAGCCAGGGGATCGACCCGGCCTGGGTACCGACCTCGGGGCTAAGCGGTATTGATCCGGTGGACGCGGTCGCCAGGGCAAGGAGGACGTCCATCAGGGCGATTGCGGGTGAAGGGACGCCGGCGAGGGTACCGACCGGCAGGGACCTGGGAGGAAGCGCCGCAGCGATCTCCCAGGCCCATCAGGCTAGTGAGCATATCTACCCATTGGGCCAGGGCTCACCTAGGTACGGCCACTGGCCCGAGCCTGGTCCGGCAGGGCTGTCCAGGTGCTGCCTCGGTGTTGCAGGGCCAGCACAGCTCGGTGGCTGCTGACTCCTTCCGATTCCCAGGCTGACACCATGGCATCCCCCACTGCCACGGCTGTTTCCGCGGAGCAGAGGGAAAGCAGGGTCGGTCCGGCTCCACTGATCACACAGCCCCAGGCTCCGGCCCCAAGGGCCGCCTCACGCACGCTGCGACCACCCTGGATCAGCCCCCAGCGGTAGGGCTCGTGGATACGGTCCTGCATGCCGTCGCTGATCAGGGCTCCATCGCCCGTGCGCAGACCCTGCAACAGCAGCGTGAGGCACCCCAGGTTGAGCACCGCATCGCTGATCGGAATGCTGCGCGGCATGGCCCGGCGCGCCTCGCTGGTACTGAGGCGGATCGAAGGGATCGCCACCACCAGTTGCACAGAAGGATCCCAGCCACAGCGCAAGACCCGCCAGCTAGGAGAGGAGGTGCGGGCCGTCAGACAGAGGCCCCCCAGCAGGGAGGGCACGACGTTGTCGGGATGGCCCTCCAATTCGATCGCCAACTCCAGCAGTTTCTCGGTGCCCAGCGGTTCGCCGGCGAGGGCATTCGCCCCGATCAAACCGGCCACGATGGCCGTGGCGCTGCTGCCCAGCCCGCGGGCCGGCGGCACCGCCAGCCGCACGCGGGCCTCAAGTCCCACCGGTTCGAGTTCCGCCTCCCGCCACACCCGTTGGGCGGCTCGATACATGAGGTTGTCGGGGCCGCCGCGCAGGTGACTACCTTCGCTACCTTCGATAATCAGATCGAAGCGTTCGCTACCGCCTTCAAGGCAGCGCAGTTCGAAGCGATTATTGAGGTCGACGGCCGCTCCGAGGCAATCAAAACCGGGGCCCAGGTTAGCCGTGGTGGCGGGAACATCCACCACCACCCCCTGGCCGATCTGGGGGCGCGCCATCTGCATCCGAGTACAGGCCCCACTCTCCCACCTGGCCTTCCCGGTCCCTTGGGGTGGAGCTGATCAACCAAGCAACATGCGGGCCCGACAGGCGGCGCTGAAGGAGCCGATCGCCGGGTCGAGGATCGCCGTGATCGGGATGGGCTCCAGGGTGGAGCGCAGGCGACCCTTGGCTAAAAAGGCCTCGCAAAAAGGGGTCGACCGTAATCCTTCCAACTGCTTGGCCGCCGTACCGCCGGCGAGCCAGATGCCGCCACGGGCCAGGCAGCCCAGGGCCAGATCGCCGGTCACCGAGCCGTAGCAGCCGAGCCAGAGGCGGAGGGCCCTGGAGGCCAGGGGATCTCCGGCGGCGGCGGCCGCCGCCACCGCCGCCGGCAGGTCGGTCCGGGAGCCTTCGTTGCCGGGCTCCTCCCCTTGCCGGCGACGACCCGCTACCGCCAGGGGATGGTCGCTGGCGGCCTGTTCCTGGTCGAGCAACCAACGGGCCACATGGCCCAATCCGGTGCCGCTCACCACCCTTTCGATGGAGAGACGCTGCAAGCCCAGATCGTCAAGCAGCCATTGGCGCAGCTGCCACTCAGCGTCGCTGCGGGGGGAAAATTCGCCGTGGGCGGCTTCACTGGCCATGGCCAGCAGCCCGTTATCAGTGGGCAAACCGATCGCCACCCCCAGTCCGGTGCCGGCCCCCAACACCAGCACGGGCTCTCCAGCACTGGCTTCACCCGGGCGGACACTGGCTCTTTGGGGCGGTGACAAATGGGGCAGGCAGTAGATCAGAACGGCAAAATCATTGACCAGGGCTACCTTTTCGAGGTCGCAGTCCAAGGCCAATCGGGATTCAGCCAGCTGCCAAGGCAGGTTGGTCAGTTGGGCCTGGCCCCCATGCACCGGTCCGGCCACAGCAAAGCAGGCCGCCCCGGGGCGGGGATGGGCCCGGAGCTCCGGTTGATCCAGAAAATGGCGCACCATCGGCGCCAGATCGACCCAGTCGGCTGAGATGTAGCGCTCCTGGGCCAGCAGCTCTAGGGCGTCGGCGCCATAAAGGCTCAGCAGGGTTTTGGTACCGCCAATGTCGCCGGCGAGCAGGGTGGTCATGGGGCCGAGACGGTCGCCGGGCCTATCCCCACCGCCCCCTTGACACCGAGCCCAGCGGCGCGGGCCTGGTTGGCGGCGACGGCGGCCTGGATCAAGGCTTGGGCCTGCACCAACCCCAGGTCGCCTTCGCGGCGGCTGCGCAGGCTGGCCCCACCCGCTTCGGCCTCCCGTTCGCCAATCACGGCCAGCACCGGAATCTTTTGTTGTTCGCCGGTGCGGATCATTTTGCCCAGACGGTCAGCGCTGCGATCGACGCTGGCCCGCACCCCAGCGGCGGCCAACTGGGATTGCAGGGCTTCGGCCCAGGGGCGCACCTCATCGGTCACGGGCAGCAGGCGGATCTGCTCAGCCGCCAGCCAAAAGGGAAAATCACCTGCATAATTCTCAGTCATGATCCCGAAGAACCGTTCCAGCGAGCCGAAGATGGCGCGGTGGATCATGATCGGTCGCTGGCGGGTGCCATCGGCGGCCACGTATTCGAGGTCGAAGCGTTCGGGCAGATTGAAGTCGAGTTGGATGGTGGAGCACTGCCACAAACGGCCAATCGCGTCTTCGATCTTCAGGTCGATCTTGGGGCCGTAGAAGGCTCCGCCCCCCTCGTCAATCTTGTAGGCCCATCCCTTGCGATCCAGCGCTTCGATCAGTCCCTGGGTCGCCAGATCCCATACTGCATCTTCGCCGATCGAGGATTCTGGGCGGGTGGATAGGTGGATCTGGTATTGACGAAAATCAAAGGCCGAAAGAATGCGTTCGGTCAGGTTGAGCACCCGCAAGATCTCATCGCCGATCTGCTCGGGCAGGCAAAAGACGTGGGCGTCGTCCTGGGTGAATCCCCGTACCCGCATCAGGCCGTGCATCACCCCCGGCCGTTCGTAGCGATAAACCGTGCCCAGTTCGGCCCAGCGGATCGGTAGTTCGCGGTAGGAGCGCAACCGGTTGGCATAGGTCAGCACATGGAAGGGACAGTTCATCGGTTTGAGCTGGAACTCGCGCTCATCCACCAGCATCGGGCCGAACATGCTCTCCCGGTAGAAGTCGAGATGGCCTGAGGTCTTCCACAGGTCAATATCGGCAACGTGGGGGGTGTAGAGCAGCTCGTAGCCGTCCTCGAAATGGGCG
>JBIIRU010000075.1:0-9719 GCA_044341355.1 Cyanobium sp.
TCAGGCACCTCTCGATCTACTGGGGTTTTCGATTGGTGGTGTGATTGCCCGCACCTGGATCCAACGCCTGGGCGGGCACCGGCGCACCCGGCGCTTCATCAGCCTGGGGAGCCCCCAGCAGGGAACCCTCACCGCCCAGCCCTGGCCGGGGCAGATTTTCAAAGGGCTCGCCGACCTCAAATGGGACAGTGCCCTGCTGCGGGAGCTCAACAGCAACAGCAAGCTGCTGGAGTCGGTTGATTGCCACAGCTTTTACTCGGCCCTGGATCTGGCGGTACTGCCCGGTTGGCGTGCCGTGCTGCCAATCGGGCCCCAGACGGAGCTGCCGGTGGCCACCCATCCCCAGCTGCTGCGCGATGCCGCCGCCATCAAGCCCCTGGCCGCCGAACTGCTGCGCCCCTGAAACCCCTGGCCTTGGGTCCCAAAAAGCACCCTTGGCCTCAACGGCCCAGAAACGTGGCGCCAAGTGACAACTCGCAGGCCAATCCCGGATCTTCGCAGTGGCGCGCCAGCACCAGCCGGTGGATGCCCGCTTCGATCTGAAAGCCATCCTGCGTGATGTCGAAAAAGGCAAGACGATGCAGGGGAATCGTCAACGTGATGAGTTGGCAGGCACCGGCGGCCAGGTCGACCCGGGCGAAGCCCACCAAAACGCGGGCCGGCCGCTGCACCGCCTGGCCCGGGGGCTCCAGATAGATCTGCAGCACCTCCGCCGCCGCCATGGTGCCACTGTTGGCAACGGTGACTGCCAGGGAAATGGCCGGCTCAACGTTGTCTGAACTGGTATTTGTAATGGTGTCTGCACCGGCCATCAGGGTCGCGCTCAGTTCCGTGGTCACGAACTGGCTGTAGGAAAGTCCATAGCCAAACGGAAACCCCGCCGCCTGGCCATCGCGCCCCAGGTGGCGGTAGCCATGCCAAAGGTCGTAAACGATCCGTCGGGCCCGGGGTTCAAAGAGCGGCAGCTGGTCGGCGGAGCTGGGCAGGGAAAAGGGCAGACGGCCGCTGGGGGATACCCGGCCCAGCAGCACATCGGCCAGGGCGTGGCCCCCTTCTTGGCCCGGATACCAGAGCAGCAACAACCCCGGCACCGCGTCGTGCCACTCCCGGGTCAGCATTCCGCCGCCGCCCATCAACACCACCACGGTGCGGGGATTGGCGGCGGCCACTTGACGGATCAAGGCCACCTGCTCGGCGGGCAGGCGTAGATCGGTGCGATCGCCGGCGGCAAAATCGCCCCCCTGGCGCGCCGAGGCCTGGCTGGTGATGCGGGCGACCAGCTGGGCCACCGGTTTCCAGAGCGGTAGCAGGGTGCGGGGCCCCAGCGTTTGGAGCAACCACTGGGGGGGCGGCATCAGCTCCAAGATCGGCCCGATGTCTCCCGGGTGGATGTGCTCGCCTTCGAGGCGCCAATCGAGGCCGACCACCACCACGGCCGCCTGGGAGCGGGCGGCCAAGTCCGCTGCCGCCAGCGGATCCTCGCCGTTGTGGTAGTCAATGCGCAGTTGGGGATCGGCCTGCCGGAGGCCCTCCAGTGGGGTCACCACGCACTGGGCTGACGGCCGGGTGTCGGAGGAGCCGCGATCGCCCAGGTTCGGCACCGCCGCCAGGGGGCCGATCAGCGCCAAGGACGTCAGTTCGCGGAAGGGCAACACGGGCTGCAGCCCGTGGCGCGGCAGCTCGTTGCGCAACAGCACGATCGACTGGGTCGCCGCCTCCCGGGCCAGGGCGCGGTGGACAGGGCAAGAGCGCAGCGTCGCCGGGTAGGTGCCAGCGGGGACGGCCAGCTGGGCCTGCAGCAACCGCAACACCGCATCATCGAGCCGCCCCTGAGGCAACCGGCCCGCGGCCAGCGCCTCCGCCAGGCAGCCCGCAAACACCATCTGAAACGGCATTTCCAGGTCTTGGCCGGCCAGAACGGCCGCCACGCCATCATGAATGCCAAAGATGAAATCGCTGACCACAAAACCGTTGAATCCCCAGCGCCGCTTCAGAATCGAATTCAGCAGTTCGGCATGTTCGCCGCACCAGGAGCCATTGACCCGGTTGTAGGCGCTCATCACCGATCCGGCGCCGGCCTCGACGCAATCACGAAAGTGGGGCAGGTAGAGCTCGTGCAGCACCCGCTTATCCACCTGCACATCCACCAGAAAGCGGCAGCTGTCGATCGAATTGAGGGCGAAGTGTTTGACGCAGGCGATGGCGTGGCGTTGCAGTCCCCGGGTGCAGGCGGCTCCCATGGCACCAACGTGCACCGGGTCTTCGCCGTAGGTCTCCTGGGCCCGGCCCCAGCCGGGATGGCGCAGCAGGTTGACGCAGACCGCCGCCACCCAGTTGGCCCCGAACGAACGGGCCTCCAGGGCGATCGCCTCCCCGATGCGTTGCTCCAGTTCCGGATTCCAGCTGGCGCCCCGGGCGATCGGCACCGGAAAGGTGGTGGCACCACCCTTGAGCACCACGCCCCGCGGCCCATCGACGAATTGCAATCCCGCCAGCCCCAAGCGGGGCAGCTGGCCCGCCGGCCAGGGGTGGCTGTGGGAGGCATCCCCCAGGGCGATATCGGCCATCCCCGACCAGAAGGGCGTGTCGCCATCAAGCAGGGCCAGCTTTTCTGCATCGCTGAGCTGGACCAACAGCACCAGGGCCCGGGCCGTGATGGCGGCAGGGATGTCTCTCATACCTGCAACGTAAGGTCGATCCAGCCAGGACCCAGGGCGTGGCTATAGCCCTTAACAAGGCCTTCGTCATGGCGACGGAATTGCCCCAACAGGGCAAGGCCAGGGCTCAAGGGCTGCCCGGGATGGGAGGCATGGGGGCTGGCATTCGCGGCACCAGCCCAGCAAAAACCCCCGGGCCGGGCCCGGGGGTCAAGGGTGGTTACGAGGATTAACCACGATTTGAAGCGGCTGACCAGGGGACCTGGGGCCTAGGGATCCAGGTGTGGGGCGCAATCGACTCGCAGGGCACCTTGATCGGTGCAGTTGGAGTGCCGTCGGCTGATGCGAACGGCTCGCCCCTGGTTGGGTGGAGAATCTTGGAGCAGGGGCCTGAAGTCAGCTTGCTTCGGGTTGCTGGCGGGGTGGCGTGTCGTCCAACGTGGGCGCCTCCTGGGTTTGTGAATCCAGATTCGCCCTGGCGGCCGTCGAAATCAATCGGTTTTTAGACGCATTGATTTGACTGGAGCGTTGGGCAGAGATTGGTTGGTTTGGGGCGCCTGCAAGCAAGGCTTAGCGGTCAGGCGGTACTGGCGGCGTTGCTGGCCAATCGCAAGGGGAGCTGCAGGGTTGAGTCCCCTGATGTCCGATGAAGAGCCCTTTTTGAACCGTAGGGTGATGCAACTAAGGGGCGAGTCGGTGGCACCACGGCAACGAACCCGTCCAAGCAGGGTGCAGGGCCTCCTGCCGGCAGCTCTGCGTAATGCCGCCCTGCCCCTGATCACCCTTGCTTGCGCAGCAATCGCCCCGGTCGCCCTGGCCGCGACACCCGCCAGCCTGGAGGGCACGGCCTGGGTGCTGGCCGGCAACGAGGCAGTCAGCCTGCAGTTTGAGCAGGGCCGGGTCAGTGGCAGCGACGGCTGCAACCGCTTCAACGGCCCCTATCTGAGCCGCGGCACCTCCCTGACGATCGGCGGCCCCCCGCTGGCGGCCACCCAGATGGCCTGCCCGCCGCCGGTGATGCAGCAGGCCGCCCGGTTCAACCAGGCCCTAGCCGCCACCCGCTTCTTGCGCCGCGATGGGGCCAACCTGCGGCTGCTCGCTGCGGACGGAAGCGTGCGCGCCACCCTGGTGCCCCAATCCAAAACCCTGGTCGGCAGTTGGCAGGTGAGCGCTTACAACAACGGCCGCCAGGCGGTGGTCAGCCCTCTGGTGGGCACGGTTCTCGATGTCTCCTTCCTGGAGGGCGGCCGGATCGGCGGCAGCAGTGGCTGCAACCGTTACAGCGCCAAGATCCATGTGGAAGGCAGCAAAGTGACGATCTCAGCGCCGTTGAGCACCCGGCGACTATGCAACGAACCGCCAGGGGTGATGGAGCAGGAACGGCAGTTTCTGGCGGCCCTGACCTCGGTGGCCACGCTGCGCCATGAGGGACAGCGGCTGGAGCTGCGCCGTGCCGAGGGCGCCCTCGCTCTGATTCTTAACCGCCAGCCAACGGCAGCCAAGTGACAACGGTCCTGCAGCTGGCGGTGAACCTGCTGGCGCCATTGCCCCACCTCGCAAGCCTGCTCGATCGGGTCCGGGATGCCCTGCTCACCCCGCTGACGGGGGCCGCCGTCGGCCACACCGGCCTGATCCTGGGGGCCTACGCCCCCCTCGCCCTCGGAGTTGGCCGTCGCTCTGGCTTTTTGCTGGCGCTATGGCGCTGGCCGCCCCTTGGGGTGCTGCTGCGCGGCTCCCTGCCGCTGCTGCTGATGCCCGCCTTGGGGGAAGAGCTGCTCTTTCGCGTCGCCCTTTTGCCCCACCCCGCAGGTGGTCCCAACTTTGCGAGCTTCTGGGCCTGGGGGGCCCTGAACGTGGGCTTGTTTGTGGTGTATCACCCCCTAGCGGCCCGCCTCTGGGACCGGCGCCAGCCGGCGGTGTTCGACGATCCCCGCTTCCTGCTGCAGTGCGCCCTACTAGGCAGTGCCTGCGTGCTCGCCTACAGGGCCAGCGGCTCCCTCTGGGCGCCGGTGCTGATCCACTGGTTGGCGGTGGCCGCCTGGCTTGGACCTCTGGAGGGCCATCGCTGCCTGCCTGGCGCCAAGCCGCATTGATCGGCGGCACCTTGACCCCTGGCCCAGGGCCCCGATGGGGACTGATCAATCCAATGCGCCGGGCAGGAAGCGCTGGATGAAATCAGCGAGGGCCACCTGGGTGCAGCGGGGATGCCAGTCGCTGCTTCCCGGCAGCCGCCGCCAGCACTGCACCTGCAACTCGGCAGTGGTGCTGGCGTCCAGGGCGACGCGGTAGCGGTATTCGGCGTCGGCGGCCTGCTGGGGCGCGAACAGTTGTTCGGCTGCGGGCTGGGTCGCCACGAAGGCCTGCAGGAAGGCAGCCGGGTCGCCATTGAGGCGCCGGGCCGTGGCAAAGCGCCAGGCCGCACCGGTGGGGTATCCGTCGTGGTGGAGATAGAGATGCTGCTCCGGGCTGCCCGGAAAGCCAATGAAGCTGTAAACGGCGCGGGTGGCCAAGGCGACAAGAACGGCGACACTCTTCAGTGCCACCGGTGTACCTAGCGCCAGCGCCGCCAGGGCTGCCCCCTGGAGCAGAAGCGATCGCTTGCCTCCCGCACCATTAGCTTCGCAGTGGGAAAGCCTGCCCCCAGCCACCCCCATGTTCCAAGCCAGCCTCGCCCGCCAGCCCGATCTCACCAGCCTGCTGGTTGGCAAGGCGCTGGCGGTCAAGCCCGTGTGGGCCCTGGCCAAGGCTCAGGCGCGGCGGATGATGATCGGCCGCGCCGAACGGTTGGGGATTCCCTGGCGCGAGACCGTCGCCGAGCTCTCACAACGGGATTGGCAACCCCATTGGGATCAGGTCTACCGCGAGGGTGTCGACCTGCCGGCCAATTACCGCGCTTCCTTCCACGGCTATGACGCCGGCCACCTCTGCTGGGAGGCGGCCTATGAGTTTGAGGTGGCCTCCAATGCGGTGCATTCCAGCCTTTATCCGGAAGCGGGCGCCCACAGCGACCAGGTGTTGCGACAGGGCTACCACGAATTGCTGCAACAGCAGTTCCCCCAGGCCCCGGCCCGCATCCTCGATCTGCACAGCACCGTGGGCTTGAGCAGCTTCCGGCTGGAGCAGGCCTTTCCCAGCGCCACGATCACGGGCCTGGATTTCTCGCCTTATTACCTCGCCCTGGCCGCCTACAACGCCGCGCAAAAGGGTTCGGCGGTGGATGCATGGGTCCATGCCCTGCCGGAGGCCACCGGCCTCGCCGACGGCAGTTTTGATTTGGTGTCGGCCTTTTTGTTGTTCCATGAGATGCCGCAGGGCACTACCCGCCGCATCTTCCGGGAAGTGCGTCGCCTGCTGCCACCAGGTGGTTGCTTCGCCTTCATGGACATGAATCCCGCCAGCGGCGCCTATCAGACCATGCCAGCATTTGTGATGACCCTGCTCAAGAGCACCGAGCCATACATGGATGCCTACTTCGGCCTGGATCTGCGCCAGGAGCTGCTGGCGGCTGGTTTTGATGCGGTGCAGATACAGCCCTGCACCCCCCGGCACCACGCTGTGATCGCCAAGGTGAGGGTTTGAGTTGCAGGGACCTGAGGCGGATCAATTTGAGCGCCAACTTTCAGCGCCAAGTGTACAAATTTCAGCAAGCCTATACCTCCTGCCTCCTGCCATCTTCAATCTTCAGACGCATAGTTGAATCGGCTGCTTGCCTACAAACCCACCTTTTGGCGCCCCAGGGCCATGCCGGCGGCATAGCCAGCCAGGGGCACGAGCAAACCCAAGCTGAGTTGGCTGATGGCCACCAGCAAGCCCAGGCCACCGACCAGCCAGGGGGTTAACAAAAGCAGGCCCAACCCCAGCTGGTTGGTTTGGGAGCGCCGGGCCAGGGCACCGGAGCGCTGCACCAAGCGCGGCACACCCTGGCCGAGGCCGTAACCAAGCAAGCCCGCAAGGGCGGTCAGCAGCAGTAGACCCATACAAACTTCAACCGGTAAGGCCATCTTGATGCAACAGCGCTTGGCGCTGGGGCCTTGGCCGGGGCGATTGCATGCGGATTTCCCGGCATCAGCCCCGATCGCGGCGCCAGGGGCCTAGCGGCTGCGCAGCAACTGCCGCATCAGATCCAAACGGGCGTCGCTGCTGCCCAGGTCCCGATCGCCGCCGCTGGCTGGCACCTTGGGCAGCCAATAGACGAAGCCCACGTAGGTGGGAGCCGCTGGCAGCGTGCCGATCGAACGATGGTTCCATTGGTAGGCATGGCGGCTGTCGTCCGAGACCTGGCGCCAATGCAGCACGGCGCGATGGTCCACCTGCAGGTCCTCCGGGCGCAACTCCAATCCCTTTTCCAGCCTCAGGCGCCGCAGCAAGATCCCAGAGGCCTGTTTGCGGGCATCCTCATGGGCCGCCTCGGGAAGGGTGTGCCTGAAATTGAGGCAACATTCAAAATCTCCGCCCTTAAGCAGAAAGTCCTGTCGCAATCCATTAAAAATTTCGTTTAAGTTGTTTGCCATGGCGCTTGGAGTGCATGATCAATACCTATCTCTAACATGTGATATCTAGGAGCTGTGACCTATGGCAATTCGGTTTGGCCAAATGGCAATTCGGTTTGGCCAAATGGCAATTGGTTTCGCTAAAGGGAAATTTCTGCACATTAACGAGATTATTGTTATCAGAATCCTCAACAGGCATGCCTGATCAAGGCAAGGCTGCCAGATATAAAACAAAAGCCTGGGAAACAGATAGATTTTTGACTCCAGAATTGGTGCCAGCTTTTTGTTGCTTTTCTAAGGCCCTTGGACGGCATTGGTTGCTCCGATGGCTTCCCACTGCTGTTGCAGCCGGGCCCCTGCATCGCTGTCACATTGGCCCTTTAGTCCTTGGCTGAGGGCACAGGTATTGGCCACCAAGGTGGCCATCAGGCTGCGCGGACTCCCATCAGCGGCCCTGGCCAGGCCATCGACCACCAGCGGGGTCGGGGCGATGGGCACGCCACTGAGCTCGCTGATGCGCTGCAAGCTGCGCCCGATCTCGCCCGGTTCGCGAAACAGGGCAGGCACCCGCCGCTGGCCCAGTTGGGCTACCACGGCGGCGAACTGGGCCGGCCGCAGGCTGGAGCTGGTGCTGTCCTGATCCACCAGGGGCATTTCCTGCAGGCCATAGGCACCGCTGTAGTAGCTGAGGGCCCGGTGGGCCATGGCCACGGGGGGGCGTTGGCCGTCGGCTCCCAGCGGAATCGTGGCCAGTTGCCGCCGGTTGAAGCGATCCAGATCCACCAGCAGTGATTGCAGGGCGGCCGAGCGTGCCTCGATCTCCCCCCGACTCTGGGGTGTCAAGGCAACCAACTGGGCAGCTACCTCCTTCACCATCAGGGCCGCCTGGGCCGGATCGTGCCAGAGGTGGGGATCTTGGCGGTCCAGGTCGCCAGTGCCCGGCAGGCGATCGACGATCGCCACCCGGTTGGGCAGCCTCTCCAGGGCTGGGGTCAGGCCGCCACCATTGACCAAAACCAGGCTGCTCTGGGCCAGGGCCTGGCTTTGGGAGGGGGTGAGACGAAAATGGTGCGGATCATCTCCGGGGCCCAGCAGGC
The DNA here is from genome assembly GCA_044341355.1 of Cyanobium sp. Lineage (GTDB taxonomy): Bacteria > Cyanobacteriota > Cyanobacteriia > PCC-6307 > Cyanobiaceae > Cyanobium. The sequence continues at coordinate 8,245 of JBIIRU010000075.1, forward strand.
AGTCCACCTGGACCTGGCTGGGCGCCAACCGCTTACTGAGATCGCAAAGAACGCCGTCGCCAGCGATAACCCGAGGCCCCTCCACAGCAGGGGTGGTGGCTGCCTGGGGGCCCTGGCGGCAGCCAGCCAGGGTTGCCAGCAGCGCCAGTAACAGCAGCACCACCGCTGCCCTGCCGTCTGGGGCAGGCAAGGCTGCCCCCCATACCAGGGGGCAGGCCCGCAAATTGGATCGAGACAGCGCCAAAGAAAAAAGCAAAAACTGGCCCTAAAAAATTGGTCCAAAAAATGAACCCCAACAATGATAATGGTTTTCATCGAAACGATCGCTAGGTTGGTGGCAGCAGCAAGGTCAACCTGGACCCAGCTCCCGCTCTCGACGTTGCGGACCTGACGGTGTGGCGTGACCAGCGCCCCGTGCTGGAGCATCTGACGTTTGCGCTGGCAGCCGGCAGCCTCACCGCCCTGGTGGGACCCAACGGCGCCGGCAAAAGCAGCCTGTTGCAAGCCATCGCCGGCCAGCTGCCCTTGGCAGAGGGCCGGATTGTGATCGACGGCGAGCCCCAGGGGGCGGCATTGAAACGGCCTGGGCGACTGGCCCTGATGCCCCAGCGCAGTGAAATGGCCTGGCATTTTCCGATCACGGTGCGGGCGCTGGTGGCCCTTGGGCTGATGGCTGGCAAGGGTGCCGACCGTTCAAGGGCTCCCTGTTGCCAGGTGGATGGGGCGCTGCAACGGGTGGGCCTGCAGGAGTTGTCCCAGCGACGCCTGGACCAACTTTCCGGCGGCCAGCAGCAGCGGGCCCTGTTGGCCCGCGCTTTGGTGGGACAAGCCCCGCTGCTATTGCTCGACGAACCCTGTGCGGCTATCGATCCGCCGTCCCGCACTGCCCTGTTGGCGGTGTTGGCCCAATTGCGCGATGCCGGCTTGACCCTGTTGGTGAGCAGCCACGACTGGGGTTCGGATCTGGAGGCCTACGACCAGGTGTTGGTCCTGGATCGGCACCTGCTGGCCCAGGGGACACCGGCCCAGGTGCGCCAGACCCTGGGTGATTTACGCCTGGCCCCCCATGGCTGTGGCTGATTCCCAGGCCCTGGGGGCCTTCTGGTGGGCCGTGCCCCTTTTGCTGGCCTTGGTGAGCGGGCTGTTGTGTCCCCTCACCGGCACCCTGCTGCTGGTGCAGCGCCGACTGTTTCAGGCCAACCTGATCTCCCACGCCGTGCTGCCAGGCCTGGCCCTGGCCCTGGCCCTGCGCCTGGATCCGGCCCTGGGCGGGGTGGCCAGTGGGGTCGGCGGTGCCCTGGTGGCCGATCGCCTCAGCCGCCATGCCCCTGCCTCTGACGGCAGCCATGAGGCCGTGCTTAACACCGTGCTGGCGGGCTTTCTGGGGCTGGGTGTGTTGCTGATTCCCCTGCTGCACCTACGCATCGATCTCGAAGCGGTGTTGTTCGGCGACCTGCTGGCGGCGGGGCCCACCG
>JBIIRU010000354.1:0-2812 GCA_044341355.1 Cyanobium sp.
GGGCTACCGCAACCGGGCCGTGATTCCGCTGGAGCGGACCGCTGCTGGCCACCTGCGGGCGGGCTATTACCGCCGCGGGTCCCATCGCATTGTCAACCTCAACCATTGTCCGGTCCTCGATCCCCGTATCGATCGTCTGATCGCACCGCTCAAAAGTGACCTGGAGGCCAGCGACTGGCCGATCGATCGCCATGGCGCAGGTGGCCTGCGGCATCTGGCCCTACGCCTGGGTGTCAACACCGGCGAGGTGCTGTTGACCCTGATTTCAGCCGACGCCGACCTACCGGGCCTGGCGGCCTATGCCGAGGACTGGATGGGCAGATGGCCCGAACTGGTGGGGGTGAGTCTCAACCTGCAGCCCCAGCCCACCAACTTGCTCCTGGGTGCGGAAACCCGCAACATTGCCGGCCGCGGCTGGTTGGAAGAGCGTTTTGGTGGTCTCAGCTATCAAATTGGCGCCGATACTTTTTTCCAGGTCCATACGCAACAGGCCGAAAGGGTTCTACCCCTGCTCCAGGAGGCCTTGGGGCCAGCCACGGGCCGTCTTGTTGATGCTTACTGCGGCATCGGCACCTTCTCCCTGCCCCTGGCCCAGGCAGGCTGGTATGTCCATGGAATTGAACAGCACACCGCTGCCGTCGCCCTGGCCCGGCGTAATGCCGTAGCCAATTGCTTGGCCGCCAGGGCCACTTTTGAGGAGGGTTTGGTGGGCGAGCGACTGCCCGAGCGCCTCATGGGTGCCCAAGCCCTGCTGCTGGATCCGCCCCGCAAGGGGCTTGATCGCAGGGACATCGGCGCGATCCTGGCCGATCCCCCTGCCCTGCTGGCCTATCTCAGCTGTGATGCGGCCACCCTGGCCCGGGATCTTGCCTGCCTGGCCGGAGCCGATGGGCCCTACCACCTGGACTGGCTCCAACCGATCGACTTTTTCCCCAACACCAGCCATGTGGAGGTGCTGGCGGCCCTGCGGCGCCGTTGACCAGGGGCCGACCAGGAGGGGCAGCTGCCTTAGCTGCGCAACTTGGCACCGAAACGGGACTCGAGGCTGGCGACAACCTTCTGATGGGCTGCATCGACCTCCCCATCCGTCAAGGTGCGGTCGGGGGCCCGATAACGCAAGCGAAAGGCCTGACTGCAATATCCCGCTGCCACCTGGGCCCCTTCGTAGCGGTCCAGAAGCTCGGCTTGCTCCAACAGGGGTTTACCCGCCTTGCGGATGGCGGCCAGCAACTCGGCGGCCGTCAGGGAACGGGACACCACCAAGGCCAAATCCCGTTCGCTGGGAGGGACGGTGGCAAATGGAGTAAAACTCGGCTGCCAGCGGCGGGGGCGGATGGCGGCCGCCAGCAACGGCGCCAAGGGCAGCTCAAATAGATAGGTTCCATCGGACAGGTCCAGTTCCCGGGCCCGGGCAGGATGCAACTGGCCGAACCAACCCAGCGGCCGGCCCTCAAAGACCAATTGGGCGCTGCGACCAGGGTGCAACAGGTCGGCAGGCGGTGCCCCTACAACGCCCTGCTCCAGCGCCGGTCGATCCTCAAGGGCCAGCCCCAGGCTCTGCAATCCAGCCTGGAGCAGACCCCGGGCTTCGAAATAACTCGGCGGCCTTGGTTGGCCACTGCTGCTCCAGAGCTCGCTGCGCCGTTCGCCGCAGACAATGCCTCCCAACAGCAACCGTTCTTCGATTGTGGCCGGATCGGTTGCTGCCGCCTCCTGACCTGGGGCAGCCAGGTAAACCCGCCCGATCTCGAAGGCCCAAAAATCCGGGCGAAAAGCCTGACGGTTGCGGCGAGCCGCCTGCAGCAACTCTTCATGGAGGTTGTCGCGCAGGTGGCCGGTGTCCGCCAGCAAGGGATTGGCCAGGGAGATCCGGCCCTTGGCCGCCTTCACCAGCGAAAGGGTGCTGAGCTCCTGCAGACCGGCGGCGCAGAGGGCCCGGCGCAGCCGACGCTCGGCCTGTTGCGTCGGATCAAGGCCTCCTGGCACCAGGGGATCGGGCAGATGGACATCAAATTGGTCGTAACCGACCAGGCGGGCCACCTCTTCAATCAGGTCCACCTCGCGCTTGAGGTCCAGGGCCCGCTGGGCTGGCACCGTCACGGACCAACCGTCGTCATCGGCCTCCAGCTGGCAACCCAGGGCTTTGAGGGTGGCCTCGATGCGGCTGTCCGCGAGATCCTGGGGTTCACCCCCTACCAGCACAGGCCCAAGCAGGTTGTGCAGGGCATCGCGATTCAAAACCACCGGGGGGGTAGGGGCCTCGGGGCGACCGTGCCACCAGCGTCCCTCAACATGGGCTCCCGCCAGCTCCTGCAGCAGGGCCACCGCCCGATCGGCTGCCGCCAAAGTGTTTTCGCGGGGCAGACCCTTTTCAAAGCGACTGCTGGCCTCGCTGCGCAATCCGACACTGCGGGACGAACGTCGAACGGCCTCCGACGCAAAGACGGCTGCTTCCAACCAGATACTGGTAGTGCCCTCGTTCACCGCCTCAGCCGCGCCCCCCATGACCCCGGCCAAGGCAATGGCTTGGTCGGCGTAGGTGACCAGGAGCGCCTCAGGGCCAAGGGGGCGGTTCTCCCCATCAAGGGTCACAAGACTTTCGCCCTCGCGACCCTGGCGCAACCCCAGCTGGGCCGGATCCGCCGGGCCAGGGGCCAGCCGGGCCAAGGCCTCCCGGTCGAAGGCATGGAGCGGCTGGCCGGTTTCGAGCATCACCAGATTGGTGATGTCCACCACGTTGTTGATCGGCCGCAGGCCGGCCCGCTGCAGCCGCCGTTGCAACCAGGACGGCGAAGCTGCCACCTTTAGGTCT
>JBIIRU010000076.1:0-9679 GCA_044341355.1 Cyanobium sp.
GGGGTCGTGGCCCTGGTCGATCGTGCGCATGCCCTGGCCATCGAGCTCGAAGCTGCTGATCAGGTAGGCGGTGGCACCCTTGCGTTCCACCAGACAGCGACAGCCCGGTTCCACCTCGCCGATGAAGCCGTTGGTGGTTTCTTTCACCACGTAGGTGCACCCCGCGAGCAAGCGCAGGTCATCGGAACGGATCTGCCGGCGCCGTTCGGCGTCCTCCACCGCGCCCCAGAAGCGTTCTCCCTTGCCAATGGCCTGGTTGTGGATCACCAGGCTGTCACTGCGTTGCTCCACCCGCAGCACCCGGATGCGGTAGGGGCGGCCTGGATCAATCGAGTAGCACTGCTCCAAAAGCAATGATCCAGGGGCCAACTGGGGCAGGGGCCGGAACTTCACCAAGATGTGGGCGAAGAGGGGCGGGTTTTCGAAGGCTTGGTGCTGGTTGCTGAAGCCGGCGCTCAACTGGCGCAGCAGGCGGGCGGAGGGGCTACTCATGGCCGGATCCTATGGGCTGCGGCGTTCCGGCATCGGAGCTGAGGCTGGAAACGCAGAACTTAGCAACTGGCAGCGATCCAGGCCCAACCAGATGGCCCCGCCTAGAGACCCAACAGCCGGATGCGGAACTCGGCCACCTGGCGGGCCATGGCCGGGTTGGTCAGCACGAAGGGATGGTCGGCGCAATTTATCAAGATTAGGTCAAGCTTGTCGCTGCTGGTCAGGACGTGGATGGGGTTTTCGGCGGTGTGGCGCTTCCAGGCCTCATCGAAAACCATGCCAAAGCTGTCGGCGTTATCGAATAGCTGGTTGCTGCTGGCCTCCGGTCGTGGAGAACGCATGACCCGTGGGGCGTTATGAATGCCAGGACCCAGATTTGAACTGGGGACACGGCGATTTTCAGTCGCCTGCTCTACCAACTGAGCTATCCCGGCCCGTCGCTGACGCAACTTTGAGATCTTAGATCACAGCTAGTCCGCAGTCCTTGGCTTCGTTCTCGCCTGGCCGGAGTGCGGGCCAGGCAGATCAGTCCCAGTACATGCCAGCCGCCTGCCTCAAGGGCCGTGCCAGCGCTCAAGGCTGTCGATCCGGTGGTCAGCACGTCATCCACCAGGAGCAAGGTACGGGAACAGCGACGGCGGAAGCGGGCCCTGCAGGAAAAGGCTCCTTTCTGGTTATCAAGCCGCAGGCGGCGCCCCAGGTGATGTTGCCCCAACACCGGTCGGGTCCGCTCCAGCAGGTCGCGGCGCTCCAGGCCTAGTTGGCGGCAAAGCTCTTGGCAAACCAGGGGAGGCAAGGGGTTGCCAGGCCTTTTCCAGCTGGGAATGGGCACCAGTAGGGGACCCTCCCCCTGGCAGTGCAGAGAAGGGGTCATGGTGGCCACCAGGGCAGCCACGCGCTGGCGGCAGGGTTGGCGCTTCAGGTCGAGCACCAGGCCCCGCAGCCCGGCGCGATAGGGGCCGGCGCCCCACCAGGGCAGGGGCTCGAGGCCCTGACAACCATCGGCGGGTAGATCCAGATGCTTGAGGCAGCCTGGGCAGATTCCCCCAGGAGTTCCTGGGCTGCCCAGGGGCCGCCGGCAGAGTGGGCAGGGTTTGACGAACAACTTTTCCCAGTGATCGAGGGCCAGTTGGCGCAGGCCCAGCAGCACGGGAGATCCCATGAATGGAGACCGTGGGGGATCCCTAAGGGTTCCCAGGCATTGACCGCAGCATGGCGATCAAGGTGCGGTGGGCGTCCTCGCTGTCGCTCAGGGTGTGGTCAAACGGCACCTCGACGGACTGGCCATCGACCTCCAAACACATGGCATCTGGACCCACTGCCAGCATCCTGGCGGCCTGGGCCGTGGGCAGGCCTGCGTAGTGGTGGGCATAGGCCAGGACGGCTTCGGCATGATCGTTGTTCATGTGGGCGCAGATTCTCTCGCTCACGGCGGGGGTGATGGGGTCAGCAGCCATAGCAAAAGAAACGGGGCTCGCTGATTCTGGATTCAGCTGGCCCCAAAACGCTCGATCAGAAGCAAGGTGAGGTGGATGGCGCTATAGCCGACATAGCCGGCAAGTACCACAAACAGCCCCATGGCCAGAATGGAGCGCAGGTTCAGGTTCATGGTTGTTGATTTGCAGATGGGCGTATCGGGGCAGGGCCCTTTCCAATCCTGGACCGGGCCAGAAGGGCCATGCCCAGGGCCGCACTGGCCTCGGCGCGATGCAGCACCGGGCGCCCCAAGGCCCGCTGTCGCATCCGCCGCCATTGGGCATTGCGGGCACCGCCGCCAATGCTGATCACCCGCTTTACCGAAGGGCCCCCAAGGGCTTCGAGGCGTTGCCAACCGGAGACTTCAATGTCCGTCAGTCCCTCCAGCAGGGCCTGAAGGTAAAGGGCGTCGCTGATCGGTCGGGGTTCGAGTCGCGGCGCCAATTCCGGATCGTCAACGGGAAAGCGCTCGCCCTTTACTGCCAGGGGCAGCAGAGAGAGTCCCGTTGGACGTTCTGGATCGATCTGCCGGCTTAGCTCCACGAGGTCGTTTGCCGAAAAGAACTGCAGCAGGATTCCGGCTCCGGCATTCGAAGCTCCCCCCACGAGCCAGCGCCCAGCGAGTCGGTGACAGCTGATGCCTGGCCCTTGCAGGGGCTCGGTCACAAATTGCTTCAAGACCAAGGTGGTGCCCAACACCGTGATGCCGTCCCCTTCCTGGGGGTCGGCAGCAAGAACACCCGCGTTGGCGTCCGTGCTGCCTGCCACCACCAAACATTTCTTGTCCAGGCCTGTTTGCTGAGCCACCAGTTCAGACACCCTGCCGGGGCAGGAGCCGCTGGGGATGATCTGGGGCAGCGCAGCGGCCCAAGGCTGCTCGCCGATGCGGCCGCACCAGCGGTTTTCGATCAGATTCCAGCCCAGTCGGAGATTGTTGCCTTCCTCACCCCAGCGCCAGTCCCCCAGCAACCAGCCCATCAGCCAGTCCGCTTGATGACGCAATCGCAAAGCAGAGTCGCTCCATGGGAGCATCGCCAGTTGCATCAGTTGCAGGGCCCTGGCCAAGCTGCCGCTGGCCGAGGTGGCTGGACCGTCTATGGCTAGGGCCAAGGCCATGGCCGCTTGTTCAGGAAAAGACTGGTTGTAGGCGAGGGCTTGGCCTGCTGGCCCCTCCAGAAGGGAACCATCGTCATGGCAAACCAGCAGAGTGCCTGAGGTTCCGGCAACGGCGATTGCAGCGACTTGGGAGCGCCAGGGGGAGGGCCATTCCTGGATCAAGCTTAAAAAGCCTTGCCGCCACGCCTCGGGACTGCTGAAAGAACCGGGGTAGGGGCTGCAGATTTCACTCACCAGATTGCCACTGGCATCGACAAGGGCGAGGCGGAGGCCGCTGCTGCCCAAGTCAACGCCGATTGTCAGGGGCTTGATGGGGGGTGCCGAGTCCTCAGCCCAGTCAGGCAGTGACACCAAGACCGGCAGTGGCCTGCTTAAGCTTAGCGGCGATGGTAACTACATTCTCCCAGGGCAAGTCAAGATCGCTGCGACCGAAGTGGCCGTAGGCGGCAACGTCCTGGTAGAAACGACCGCCCCGTTGACTCGGCAGTTGGCAGAGTCCGAAGGTGTTGATGATGGCCCCAGGACGCAGGTCAAAGTGTTCTTGCACCAAGGCGGTGAGATCGGTGTTGCTGATGACGCCCGTGCCGAAACTTTCGACCAGGATGCTCACGGGCCTTGCCACACCAATGGCGTAGCTGAGTTGGACCTCCACTTTGCGGGCCAATCCAGCTGCCACCAGTGCTTTGGCCACGTAGCGGGCGGCATATGCGGCTGAGCGGTCAACCTTGGTGGGATCTTTACCGGAGAAAGCCCCACCACCATGGCGGGCGTAGCCGCCATACGTATCCACGATAATTTTGCGACCGGTCAGTCCTGCATCTCCCTGGGGACCTCCGACCACAAACTTGCCGGTGGGATTGACCAGAAAACGGGTTGAATCTTGTTTGGGCTTGAGCTTTAGATCAGCGGTGGCAGGTTCGACTACGTGGAGCCAGAGATCTGCGGCGATACGATCTCTGAGAGCTTTTTCTTCACTGATTCCGTCGATTTCTGCAGTGTGCTGGGTGGAGATCAAGATCGTGTCGATCGCGACCGGTTGGTCATTTTCATAAACCACACTCACCTGGGTCTTACCGTCTGGCAGCAGGTAATTCAATCGGCCGTCATGCCGGACTTGGGCCAACTGACGGGCCAGGCGGTGGGCCAGGCTGATCGGCAGCGGCATGAGTTCGGGGGTCTCGTCGCAGGCGAAGCCGAACATGATTCCTTGGTCACCTGCACCGACCTTGTCCAGGGGATCTCCCTCATGGTCGTCGGCTTCGTCGACCCCTTGGGCTATGTCTGGAGATTGCTGGTCTAGGGCGATCAGGACGGCGCAGCTTTTAGCGTCGAAACCGCCTGCCCGTGCACCGGAGTAACCAATTTTCTCGATGACACCTCGCACCAGGGTGTTGAAGTCGACTCTGGCTTTAGTGGTCACTTCACCGGTGATGAGGCAAAGACCTGTATTGACAACGGTCTCGCAGGCTACCCGACTCTCTGGATCCTGGGCCAGTAGCGCATCCAGTACGGCATCGCTGACCTGATCACAGATCTTGTCCGGATGCCCCTCAGTAACCGATTCCGAGGTGAAGACGTAGTTGCTCATTCCGGGACGAAAGGTTCAGTGATGACAGTATGACCTCGTCAGCGACTTCTGAAGTACGGATGGACACGCAGTCATTCGGGCCTCAGGCTTAAGGGCCCAGGCTCAACTGGTCCCAGTGCTGGAGGTGAGGGAAGCTGGGATCAAGGTCAAGGGGGCGACGCCAGCCGGAGCAATAGCCCAGGATGACGCTGACACCAGCGGTTCGGGCCATGTAGAGGTCGCTGTTGGCATCGCCAATCAGGGCGCATTCAGAAGGGGAGACCCCAAGCCTTTGGCAAAGACCATGCACTGCCCCTGGATCAGGTTTGCGGGGGCGGTGGTCCGCGCTCCAAATGCCTTGAATCAAGAAACTGAGTTGGTGATGGTCAAGGAAAGACTGAATTCCTTGTTGATGGTCGTTACTGATAACGGCGCAAATGACATCCTGGGAACGCAGTTCATGTAACAGCTTGATCAGCCCCTCAGTTGGTTCGGGTTTGGGAATTGATTCTGCTTCGTAGAGTCGATCCGTGATAGCAAAGACTTTCTCTGCGGTGGCGAGAGCCTCGGGCCAACCCAATCCCGCTTGGGTCAGCGCAGTAGCGGTGCTGATCAGGTTGTGATCTTTGGCGGCGACCGCAGTTAAACCCGCCGGGTGAAGTCCGTGATCGGGGATAAGGCCGTAGGCACGGTGAAGCAGATCTTTGAGTTCTTCAGATCGCCCGAAGATTGCGGAGTCAACTGTTTGTTCCAAGCAATGGAGAATTCGTGACTCCGCTAAAGCCGTCAGCATGGGCTCGCTGTGGCTCATGGTGCCGTCCTTATCGAACAGGACAGCCCTGATCGGCTTTTCCTCGCTGGGGCGTGGAAGACCCTGATCCCGGAGGTTCAGGCAAACCATCGTTACTGCCAGCCGGGGTAGATTTGGTCCAGATCAATCCTCATCAATAGGTTCGGAGTCAATCGCTATTGTGTCACCGTCTTCAGCCTGCTCAAGCAACATTTGTTTGTAGCGAGCAGCCATTTCCTCCGCTTTTTCAAAAACCTTCTGAGGATCGGTGAGCATGTCACCTGGCTCGGGTTCTAGAGCCTTGGTGGAAAGGGAGATGCGACCCCGTTCGGCATCGAGATCAATGATCATGACCTTCATCTGGTCATTTACATTTAGAACGGTATGGGGAGTCTCAATATGCTCATGGCTGATTTCGGAAATGTGTAGCAGTCCACTGACACCGCCGATATCAATGAAGGCACCGTATGGCTTGATGCCTCGCACGGTTCCAAGCACAACTTCACCAACTTCGAGTCGATTCATCTTGCGTTCTACCAGAGCGCGACGATGACTGAGTACTAAACGGTTGCGCTCTTCATCAACTTCGAGGAATTTCAGAGGCAGGAAATCTGCCACCAGTTCTTCTTTCGCCTTGCGCGTGCTGATGTGGCTGCCAGGAATGAAGCCCCTCAGCCCTTCGACGCGAACCAAGGCCCCACCACGGTTGGTAGCGAAGACTTCGCTGTAGATCGTGGCGTCCTCTTTCTGAAGCTGTCGGACTCGCTCCCATGCACGTTGATATTCAATACGGCGAACCGAAAGAGTTAGTTGGCCATCTTCATTCTCTTCGCTGAGTATAAAGAATTCCCGAACTTCCCCAGGCTCCAGAACGTCTGATAGATGTTCAACCCTGTTGATTGATACCTCTTGGAGAGGCATGAATGCGGCAGTTTTTGCACCAATATCAATCATGGCGCCCTTTGACTCAAGGGCAAAAACTGTGCCGTTGACGACGTCACCAGGTTTGAAATTGTAATCGTATTTACTGAGAAGTGAAGCAAATTCATCCAGGGTGAAGCCCACAGCTTCAATGTCCTGCTTGGATTTGCGACTACTGGAATGGTCGGCCGTGGGGACGGCCTCCGGAACCTCAAATTCAATCCCCTCTTCGCTGATGTCGTGAAGGGAGTCGATTTCCGCCAAAGAGTCTGGGGATGCGGCGCTGGCTTGGACTTGGTTCGGTTCGGAGGTCGTTGTCGCAGTCATCGTTCGATGGCGGTCTGCCTGGGGCAGTACGAAAGGAGTTGGCTTGCCGCCAGCAAGACAACAGCTCCATATTCTACCAATAGAGCTTGACAGCTTTGGGAGTCAAGGCACAGCCGCAAGCGTTGCTCTGTTCTTGCCGCGATTGGGTGTGGGCTCACCTAAGACCTCAAGGGCTGAGACAAAATCGCTCACACTCTTGAATTGACGATAAACAGAAGCAAACCGCACATAGGCGACATCACTCATCTCCCGCAACTGCTGTAAAACCATTTCTCCGATTTCGTTGCTTGTCACTTCACGGCCAGCTCGCTGCTGCAGGCAAATTTCAATTTCATCGACTACTACTTCCAGGCTTGCCGGTGCCAGACCTGTTTTCTCACAAGCCCGAAGCAAACCGTGCAACAGTTTCGATCGGTTGAAGGTTTCGCGATGGCCGTTCCGTTTGAGCACCGTAATCGGAACGGTTTCAACCCTTTCGTAAGTGGTGAAGCGGAAGTCACAGTTCAGGCATTCGCGCCTTCGCCGCACGCTGCGCCCAGAATCCGCAGCTCGAGATTCCAGTACGCGACTATCGGTGTGTTGGCAGGAAGGGCATTGCATGCCCGTGAACTCCAATTGTTCATCAATCTTAGACAGGCTTGTACAGATTGAACAGCCCCTCGTCTCCATTCCCAATAAAAAAGCCCCTTTAGGGGCTTTTGGGTGGGACGCTTGTCCTGATTGATCATTTGCCGATCTTTGGAGGATCGCGAAAAGCGATGGCAAAGAACAACGTTGAAATGGCCAGGGCCAGGATCAGTATGTAGGCAAAGCTTTCCATGGAATGTCCTCGAGTGTCCTGCGGTCAGCTGAGTGTGGTTCCTGCCGGAGGCACATAGCCCTCGGGTAGGCGACGGGTTGAACGGTCTCCGAGCTTTTCGAAGAGCCCGAATTCCACTTGTTCGCCGAGGTCCGGGTCGATGCCGGCGAAGACATCGCGGTAAAGGGTGCGGGCCCCATGCCAGATATGCCCAAAGAAGAAAAGCAAGGCAAAGGTGGCATGACCGAAAGTAAACCAACCCCGTGGTGAACTACGGAAAGTTCCGTCGGAGTGGTATTTCTCTCGATCGAATTCAAAAGCTTCGCCTAACTGAGCTTTACGGGCAAGCCTTTTGACATCGGCTGGGTCTTTGAAGGTTTGACCGTTGAGGGCGCCTCCGTAAACCGTTGCTGTGACGCCTTGCTGCTCAAATGAGTATTTGGCTTCAGCTCGGCGGAAGGGAATGTCAGCACGCACAACGCCCTCTTTATCCTGGAGAACAATGGGGAAATTCTCAAAGAAGTTGGGCAGACGTCTTACCTCAATGTCTCGACCATCCTTGTCATGGAAAGAGATATGGCCGACCCATCCTGTTGGGAGTCCGTCACCATTAACCATTGGACCCACTCGGAATAGACCTCCCTTGGCAGGACTGTTGCCGACGTAATCGTAAAAAGCTAGCTTTTCAGGAATAGACGCCCAGGCCTCTTCATTCGTAGCACCATTATCAAGGGCCGTTTGGACTCGGCGATTGATTTCAGTTTTGAAGTAGCTCTGATCCCACTGATAGCGAGTCGGACCAAAAAGTTCGATCGGTGTGGCTGCTGCGCCATACCACATGGTGCCGGCGACAATGAAGGCTGCAAAGAAAACAGCGGCAATCGCACTCGCCAAAACCGTTTCAATGTTTCCCATCCTCAGGGCTTTGTAGAGCCTTTCGGGGGGGCGAGTCGTTATGTGAAAAATGCCAGCGATTATGCCAACAATGCCGGCAGCAATGTGGTGGGCAACGATTCCACCTGGATTAAATGGATTAAATCCTTCCGGTCCCCAAGATGGTTGGACCTTCTCGAGGTGACCTGTGATGCCATAGGGGTCTGATACCCACATACCAGGTCCAAAAACACCAGTGAGGTGGAAAGCTCCAAACCCGAAGCAGCCAAGACCGGCGAGTAGAAGGTGAATCCCGAAGATCTTGGGAAGATCCAAGGCTGGTTCCCCGGTGCGGGGGTCTTGCCAGATCTCCAGGTCCCAGTAGGTCCAATGCCAGATGGCGGCTAGGAAAAGCAGACCACTAAAAATGATGTGGGCTGCTGCGACGCCTTCAAAGCTCCAGAAGCCGGGATCGACTCCTGTTTCTCCGGTGATGCTCCAGCCACTCCAACTTCCCGTAACCCCAAGGCGGGCCATAAAGGGCATCACAAACATGCCCTGCCGCCACATGGGGTTGAGGACCGGATCGGACGGATCGAAGATGGCCAGTTCGTAGAGAGCCATGGAGCCGGCCCAGCCGGCAACCAGAGCGGTGTGCATAAGGTGCACGGCCAGCAAGCGGCCCGGGTCGTTGATGACGACCGTGTGCACCCTGTACCAGGGCAATCCCATGGGGGTCAGGTCTGGGTGTGCACCAGATCGTAGTTGTTGCTGACCTCCTCCAGAGGGGACCGGTTACGGACCGCAACGGGGAAGCCAATGGCACCAACCGGCAAAATGCGGCTTTGGAGGCTGGCCATGCCGGTGATTCGTTTCGTGCGTGAAGGCAGGGATGTCGAGTGTTTTCCCGGAGAGAACCTGAGGGAAGTGGCCCTGCGGGAGGGGATCGAGCTCTACGGCCTCAAGGGAAAACTGGGCAATTGTGGTGGCTGCGGCCAATGCATCACTTGTTTCGTGGATGTCGAAGGGGCCGATCCCCTCGCCATGTCCCCATGCACCGCAGTCGAGGATCTGAAGCTTCGTCGCCGCCCCTCGACCTGGAGACTGGCCTGCCAAGCCCTTGTTCAGCAGTCGCTTGTGGTGCTCACCCGTCCCCAAGTGGGACTACCGGATCGAGAAGGGATCATGGCCAGGGCCTTGGAAACGCCCCTGCCCCCTGGTCCCTTGGCCTGGCCGGAACCTGAGCTTCAGGACGAGCTTGAGGAAGGGGAAGTCGAATCCACTACGAGCGATGAAGCTGGGGAGGGCTAGGACGGCT
>JBIIRU010000355.1:0-2797 GCA_044341355.1 Cyanobium sp.
CCGCTGCCCAAGCGGGTGACGCTGCCATCGGGCAGCACCACCTCCAGTTCGAGCACGTGGTTGCTGGTGACGCCATATTTGAGGCAGTGCACGCCGCCGGAGTTTTCGGCGACGTTGCCGCCAATGCTGCAGACCACCTGGCTGGAGGGATCGGGTGCGTAGTAATACCCCTCGCCGCAAACGGCCCTGGTCACCCAGCTGTTGATCACCCCTGGCTGGACGGTGATGCGGCGGTTGGCCAGGTCCAGTTCCAGGATTGAGCGCATGCGGCTGGTGGCGATCACCAGGGCGGCGGTTTCGGCCACGGCCCCCCCCGAAAGGCCCGTGCCGCTGCCGCGGGCCACAAACGGCACCCCTTGTTGGTGGCAGAGACGGACCAGGGCGGAGACCTGCTCGGTGGTTTCGGGCAACACCACCAGGGGCGGCTGGTGACGGTTCAGGGTGAGGCCGTCGCAGTCGTAAGCCAAGAGCTCTTGGCGGGCCGCCACCACACCCCTGGCCGGCAGGATGGCGCGGCACTGGCGCTCGATTTCGCCCCAATCGATGGGGTCCCGCACGGCGACTGGGGCCGGGGGGGCGTGGGTAGGCGCTGGGGGGGTCAAGGCAGGCTCATGGCACGGAACAAAGGCTGTGGGGGTCGCGCTTCCTGGGCCAGAGCCCGGACCAAAGATGCTGTGAACCTACCCAGCCGGGCAAGGGATTTAGGGTTGGCCTTCAGGCTCAACCTTGGGTTTGCCCCCCTTGGGTTTGCCCCCCACGAGGCTTTACCCCCAACTGTGGTTATGCCCTCCCTGGGGTTTTACCCCTCGGGGGCTAAATCGCCAGTGATGGGCTTGCTTTGGCTGGCCACAGACCAACCTGTGTCAAGAGGGTCCGTCGCTGGGTAAGGATGGGTAGCGCTTGACGCCCATCGTTAAAGCGCACCGTCTGCGGATCCTGTCTTGTCGGCCCCTTCATCAGCGCCCGTTTCGACTCCTGTGTTCAACACCACCCGCTCCCAGGAGATCTTCGCTGCGGCCCAGCACCTGATGCCCGGCGGCGTGAGTTCGCCCGTCAGGGCCTTCCGCTCGGTGGGGGGCCATCCGATTGTGTTCGATCGCGTCAGCGGTGCCTATGCCTGGGATGTGGATGGCAACCGCTACATTGATTACGTCGGTAGCTGGGGCCCGGCCATTTGCGGCCATTCCCATCCCGAGGTGATTGGTGCCCTGCACCAGGCGTTGGAAAAGGGCACCAGCTTCGGGGCCCCTTGCGAACTGGAAAATCAACTGGCCGCCATGGTGATCGAGGCGGTGCCCTCGGTGGAAATGGTCCGCTTCGTCAACTCAGGCACGGAGGCCTGTATGGCGGTGCTGCGCCTGGTGCGGGCCTTCACCGGCCGCGAGAAGCTGATCAAATTTGAGGGCTGTTACCACGGCCATGCCGACATGTTTTTGGTCAAGGCCGGCTCGGGGGTAGCCACCCTGGGCCTGCCCGATTCCCCCGGCGTGCCCCGGTCGGTGACGGCCAACACCTTGACGGCGCCCTACAACTGCCTGGAATCGGTGAAGGAGCTGTTTGCTGCCAACCCCGGCGAAATTGCTGGGGTGATTGTGGAGCCGGTGGTGGGCAATGCCGGTTTCATCCCGCCGGAACCCGGTTTCTTGGAGGGCCTGCGCGAACTGACGCGGGAGCATGGCGCGCTGCTCATCTTTGATGAAGTGATGACGGGCTTCCGCATCAGCTACGGCGGTGCCCAAGCGAAATTTGGCGTGACCCCGGACCTAACCACCATGGGCAAGGTGATTGGCGGCGGCCTGCCGGTGGGGGCCTACGGCGGCCGGGCCGACATCATGGCGATGGTGGCCCCGGCCGGGCCCATGTATCAGGCCGGCACCCTCAGCGGCAATCCCCTGGCGATGACCGCCGGCATCAAAACGCTGGAACTGCTGAAGCGACCCGGCACCTACGAACGGCTGGAGGCGATCACCGCCCGTCTCAGCAACGGCATCCAGGAAGCGGCCCTGACCGCCGGTGTGCCGATCACCGGCAGCCACATCAGCGCCATGTTCGGCTTTTTCTTCTGCCCCGGCCCGGTGCGCAACTTCGAAGAGGCCAAGGCCACCGACAGCCAGCGTTTCAGCCGCCTGCATCGGGCCATGCTGGAGCGGGGCGTGTACCTGGCCCCCAGCTCCTACGAAGCGGGCTTCACATCCCTGGCCCACAGCGACGCCGACATCGACGACACCTTGATGGCCTTCCGTGAAGCATTGCTGGCGATTGGCTGAGGTTGGCAGGGGGAATTAGGTCCATTACTGGGATCACTTGTTCCACTAGATATCCAGCCTGCGTCTCAACCCTTGCCCGGCTCCGCTGCAGCCGCCAGGGGAATCCCCGCCTGCTGCAGCGCCTCCACCAGCCGCAGCAGCAACTCCCGCTCAACTAGCCCCTGCCGGCCGGCCTTGGTGACCACCACCAGGGCCACCTCCAGGCCATGGGGGCCCACTTGCCGCAGGCCCAGCAGGTGGGGAGGCTCGAGCAGATCGGCGCTCCAGGCCGAGTCGGCAGCGAAGGCGGCGGCCGCCTGGCCGAGCACGGCGAGGGAGCGGCGGGGATCGGCGCCAGAGTGGGCCAGGGTGAGGCGCAGCTCCTGGCCGGAGCGCAGCTTGGTGGTATTCACTACCCGCTTGCACTCGTTGTTGGGGATCACCACCACCCGTTGGTCGGCGCTGCGCAATTGCGTGCTGAGCAGGTCCACATCGATTACCTCACCACTGAGGCCGTCGATCGTGATCTCATCACCAATGGCGTAGCGGTC
>JBIIRU010000356.1:0-2788 GCA_044341355.1 Cyanobium sp.
GAGTGTAGGCAGGTCTGGCAGGCAGGGTTTAACCCAACCAGTGGGCCCAGGCGGTGCGTTGGAAGCTGGTGGCCACCAGACCGATGCTTTGGTGCGCCCACCAGAACAGCCCTATGGCCACGGCGATTCCCACCTGGGCTGGCCGCAGAAATTCGGCAAGGACCAGTTTTTGTCTGCCATCCAACACGGCGGCGAAGGGCACGATGGAGGTTTGGGACTGGAGTTCGCTGGCGGCGCTGCCAAAGCGTTCTCGCAATCGACGATCGCCATGCCAGATGGCAAAGAGATGGTGGGCGATCAACCCGAAGCAGGTGGCCACCATGAAACTGCTGCCGATCCAGAGCAGGTGGGTGGCACACCAAAGGATCTGACCGACGGCCTGGGGGTGGCGGCTGATGCGGATGATGCCGTTGCCATACAGCCGTACCTGCGGTCGCAGCAGGGCTGGGATCTCCAGCAGGTTGTAAGTGGCTGGATAGAGGAAGAAAAAGCTGATCGCTGAACCCAGCCAGACCAGGGGCAAGATCCAGGGCCGGTCCTGAAAATTCCAGAGACGCCAGCCGTCATATCGATGGGCTAAGAAATAGGCGATCACCAGCCCCGCTGCGGGCACGCTCGCCAGGGCAAACAGGAGGCGCCAGGCCCGGGCGCCGATGCGTTCTTCCGCCCAGGAGCGCAGGGCCGCACCACCGCTGTGCAGCACCGCAAAACCCAGCAGCAGGGCCAGCATCACCCAGGAGCTGTGCTGGGACACTGGAGCGAGAATGGGAATAACGATGGGTTCTTGAGGGTCAATCCGGGGTCACCCTAGAGTTTGGTGCTGCGTGCCGGTTCGGCCATCGGCTCCTCCCAGGCTCACCAGACTCCATGGCCGATCTGCCTTTCACCCTCGACCAACTCCGCATCCTGCGGGCCATTGCCAGCGAGGGCAGCTTCAAGAAGGCGGCTGACAGCCTTTATGTCACCCAGCCTGCGGTGAGCCTGCAGATCCAGAATCTGGAGAAGCAACTGGATGTTTCCCTCTTTGATCGTGGCGGGCGCAAGGCCCAGCTCACCGAGGCAGGCCATCTGCTGTTGAGTTACTGCGACCGCATCTTGAGCCAGTGCCAGGAGGCTTGTCGGGCCCTGGATGATCTCCACAACCTCAAGGGAGGTTCCCTTGTGGTCGGGGCCAGCCAGACCACGGGCACCTATTTGATGCCACGCATGATCGGACTGTTTCGTCAGAAATATCCTGATGTCGCGGTGCAGTTGCAGGTTCACAGCACCCGTCGCACGGGTTGGAGTGTCGCCAACGGCCAGATCGACCTTGCCATCATTGGTGGCGAGCTGCCCGCCGAACTCAACGACCTGCTGCAGGTAGTTCCTTACGCCAACGATGAACTCGCCTTGGTGCTGCCCCCGAAGCATCCTTTGGCACGCCTGAGCGAACTTACCAAAGAAGACCTGTATAGGCTGGGCTTCGTTTGCCTGGATGCCCAGTCAACAACCCGCAAAATGGTGGATCAATTGTTGTTGAGGTCCAAGCTGGATGTGCAGCGGCTCAAGATTGAGATGGAACTGAATTCCTTTGAGGCCATCAAAAATGCTGTTCAGGCTGGTTTGGGGGCCGCTTTCCTGCCGGTGGTCTCCATTGAGCGGGAATTGGCTGCAGGCACCCTGCACCGTCCGCCCCTGGCCGATCTGCTGGTGCGTCGCCAATTGAAGCTGATCACCCATCCAGCCCGTTACTGTTCGAGGGCGGCCGAGGCCTTCCGCCGTGAGGTGCTGCCCGTATTCGCCAGTCCCGATAGTCCCCTGCGCCAAGTTCAGCCCAGGGCTGAACAAGCACCGGTGGCGCCTGGGGGATAACTCCCAGGCGGTATTTATCCCCTTAGCGGAGCAGGAGCAGCCCCTATCAGAACTGGTCGGCCTCTGGGGTGACGCCAGCACCGCTGTTCGGTGCGGCCCCGGCCACCCCTTTCTGCAGAAATTGGTTTTGGGTGATATCGGTTTGGTAGACACAGCGCACGATGGGTTTGTCGCGAACTGAACCGACATAAGCAAAGGTATTCATGCGCTGTTTGCATTCGCGCATCTGTTCAGGCGTGATGGCGCCTTCTTTCTCCAGCACAGACCAGTTTTCCCGACGGATCACGCAGCCGGGCTTGAGGGTGGGTTGGGTGACGAAGCTGCTGCTGGGATTCATGGTGGTGTACATCTCCACGTCGATCACAAAGGCACTCGCTCCCCATTGGCGGCAGAATTCGGGATCGGGAACGGCCATATCGAGCTGCTGGCTGCTGGCGATGTTCCCCTGGTTACCCACGGTGGTACTGGTCACGGCACTGCCGATGCCAATGCCCACCACAAGGACCCCGGCCAGCACCGCCAGGGTGCCGACGTTGAATTTGAATCCTGGCCCCCCATCACCGCCCGCACCACCGCCGCCGGGACCTTTGCCCGATCCAGCAGGGCGGGCGCCTTCGCGGCGATCAAAGGGCGTTTCCTGGCCCCTGGGGCCATAGCGATCCCGCGTGCGACCTTCGTAGGGGTCGCCAGGGTCGTCGCGGTAGGCCCCGGTTCCCCTGGACCTAAAGGCGCGTTCATCAGGGCGGGAGCGGCTCAAATGGAGTCGGGGGTGCGTGGCAGCCCCATGGAAAAATTCTGGACGCGGGCGCCAGGGTTGTAGCGGATCTCCCCGGCTTGTAGTAGCTGCCGGATGACCCCTTCCAGTTCAGAGCCGATGCGGCGCAGGTTGTAGTCGGTCAGATCGGCTCCAGCCTGGGCTTCGACAAGGGTACGAAAG
>JBIIRU010000357.1:0-2783 GCA_044341355.1 Cyanobium sp.
TTGGGCGCCTGTCGCCCCAATCCCAGCAGACATTGGTAGCCGCCGGGGTGGCCGCTGGGCTGGCGGCGGGTTTCAAGGCACCGATTGCGGGGGTGTTTTTTGCCTTCGAAGGCAATGCCAATACCAGCGCCACCCGACCCAACCTAAGGGCCGTGCTGGTGGCGGCGGTGGCCTCAGCCCTGGTGACCCAATTGCTGCTGGGCGATGAGCCGATCCTGCGGCTGCCGGCCTATGAGGTGCGCTCGCCGCTGGAACTGCCCTTGTACCTGGGGCTGGGGGTGCTGGCCAGCCTGATGTCACTGGCCCTGATAAGGCTGATGGCGGCCGGCCGGGATGGCAGTGTGCAACGGCTGCTGGAAAAACTGCCGCCGGGCCTGGCCACCGCCCTGGGGGGGGCGGCGGTTGGGGCCATGGCCCTGGCCTTTCCCCAGGTGCTGGGCGTTGGTTACGACACGATTGAGGCCCTGCTGGGCAGTGATCAGGGCATTCCCCTGATCACGTTGGCGGGCCTGTTGGTGGTGAAATTACTGGCGACCAGCGTCAGTAACGCCAGCGGATTCGTGGGCGGCGGTTTCGCACCGGCCCTGTTTTTGGGGGCCACCCTGGGCAGCGTTTATGGCCAGCTGCTGGGTGAAGGGGGGCTGGGCTTGCCGGTGGCTGAAGCCCCCGCCTACGCCATGGTCGGCATGGCAGCGGTGCTGGCCGGCAGCGTCAGGGCCCCCTTGACCGCCCTGCTGCTGTTGTTCGAACTGACCCGGGACATCAGGATTGTGTTGCCGTTGATGGCGGCGGCGGGCCTGAGTGCGGCCCTTGTCGACCGCTGGCAAAGCGTCAAACCCACCACCCTGCTGGGGGCCGACCGCAACGAAGAACGGCGGCGGGAGCGGCTGGCGGCCTTGAACGTGATTGAGGCGCTGGAACCGGAGGCGCCGCTGGTTTTGCCCACCCAAACCCCGGCGGCAACGGCCATGAGCGAATTGATTGCCGCCCATGGCCACTGTTTGCTGGTGGTGGATGAAGCCGAAATCAACGTGGTGGGCATCGTCACCCTCGCCGACATCCAGCAGGCCCTCAACGCCGCGAACCAAAGGGGAAAGCCACTGAGCTTGGGCGAATGCCGCCGCAACGATCTGGTCTGGTTAGCGGATTCGGCCCATCTCGATGATCTGGAAGATCAGCTGAATCCTCAAGGCATCCGTCAGGTGCCTGTTTTCGCCGTGACAGCCGGTATGGCCGGACCTCTGCCTCGGGGGCTGCCTTCAAGCGGCTTGGGACTGGATGCATTGCGGGGGTTAGCAAGTCGGGATGGCTTGGCCATTGCCCTGGCCCGCCAAAACCTTCAGGAGGCCATTTCTGAGCAATCGCTTCCAACCAAGGCCCTGGCCACAGGATCAACCTGAGAGAGCAAACCCAGGATGCGCTGCAGGTCGAGGTCTGAAAGCTCGCCATCGCTGCCCCACTTCAAGGCGGTGCTGTTGAGCTGATCGGTGGTGTATCTGCTGGGGAAAGGGTCTGGAGCCATAGGACTAGGGGGCGCCAATGCGGGACGCCTGGGCTTGTAACAGGTATATAAGCTTACGAGGAAGTCTTGGGTTGAACACCGAACCAGGGCCAATCGCCAGAATCTTTTCGGATTTGGATTAGGGCTGGGGCTGAAGCGAGCGGGGCCGCAGCCAATCGCGACGGCCCCAGCAGACCTCAGGGAGTGACGATCACCGGCGTACCCACTTCCACCTGGTCAAACAGCTGGCGGACATGGGGACCCAACATGCGGACGCAGCCGGCGGAGACGGCGGCGCGGGTCTTGACCCACTGCTCCCAGGCCGGGGGGGTGCCGTGGATGCCGAACTGGTCTTTGGCGGTGGTGTGGAAGCCCAGCCAGCGATCACCCAGCGGTCCCAAGGGGCCGATGGTGGGGTTATTTCTACCGGTCTTGGTGCTCTGGTACTGGGGATTCACTACCTTATTGCGCACCGCAAAACGACCGGTGGGGGTGGGGGTGGCGGGGTCGCCGATGGCCACCGGCCATCTGCCCAGCACCTGGCCATTGTCCACCAGGCTGATGGTGCGCTTGCCCAATTCCAGACGGATCTCGCGGGTGCTCGTATAGGCAGCGGCCGTGGCAGCCGGCACCGACGGCACCGCCGCTCCCGAGGCGCTTCCAGCCCGGTTCTGGACCGCAGCGGTCGGAGCCGCACTGGTCCGGGCCGCACTGGTCGGGGTCTGGGGACGGGAGACGGCGGGGCGGGCCGCTGGCACGGCAGGCAAGGGCGGGGGCGGGGCCAGGGCCAAGGCGGGCCCGGCACCAAGGGCGATCGCCGCAGCCATCAGGCCGCTGGTGCGCAGAGCCCAGCCCAGGCCCCGGGCAGCCCCGGGTCGGGATGGGCAAACGGTTGGGCCGCAGGGATTGGGGCTCATGGGTTGGTCGCGGAACGGGTGGACAGGGAACGGCCCAGACGGGTCCGATGGGAAGGGAGTGGGGGCGATCAGCCCACCAACTTGGGGTCGATGGTCGAGGTATAGCGCAGCTCGCACTCCTTGATAACCCTCACGGCCTCGGCGCTGTCAAAGAAGCCATTGACGTGGCAGGTGCCTGGCTTTTTGAGGTCCTTGTAGTGCTCCCAGTAATAAGTGGTTTCCGTGAGCCACTGGGGACCCAGCTGCTCATGGGAGGTGATGTGGTCCATGCGCTTGTCATCCGCCAGCACGGCGATGACCTTGTCGTCGACTTCACCGCCGTCGTCGAATTTCATGATGCCGATGATGCGGGCCTCCACCAAGGA
>JBIIRU010000077.1:0-9579 GCA_044341355.1 Cyanobium sp.
CCTGGAGGCCCGGAGTCGCCAAATTCCTCTCCAAGTGGTGGCCCTGGGGGGGCGCCGCATGCAGGCAGCCGGCGCCGAACTGCTGGCCGACACTGCCACCATGGGTGCCATTGGACTGTGGGAGGTGCTGCCCTTCGTGCTGCCCACCTTGAAGCTGCAGCGGGTCCTGCGTCGCTGGCTCGTCGAGACCCCTCCGGATGGTGTAGTGCTGATTGACTACATGGGTGCCAATGTCAGCCTGGGCCGTCAGGTGAAGAGGCGCCACCCCCATATTCCAATTTTCTATTATATCGCCCCCCAGGAATGGGCCTTCCGTTTGGGTGAGCGCGGTACCACCCAATTGATCGGTTTTACTGATCAGATCTTGGCCATCTTTCCGCAAGAGGCGCACTTCTATGGCGGCCGCGGGGCCCCAGTCACCTGGGTCGGCCATCCCCTCATCGATACCCTGGGGGAGCAGCCCTCGCGCCAGGAGGCACGCCAGCAGCTGGGTCTAGACCCCGACGTGCCGGTGTTGTTGCTGTTGCCGGCCTCCCGCCGCCAGGAACTGCGGTACCTGCTGCCCCCCATGGCCCGGGGCCTGGCCCTGCTGCAGGCTAACCATCCCAATCTGGAGGTGCTGGTGCCAGCTGGCCAGCGGGGTTTTGAAAAGTCGATCGCGGCGGTCATGGCCGAGGCGGGGGTCCGCTGTCGCATCATTGCCAATGATGAGGCCGACAAGCTCAAGCCCCAGCTCTGTGCGGCGGCCGATGTGGCCTTGACCAAATCGGGCACCGCCAATCTGGAACTGGCGCTGCGGGCCGTGCCCCAGGTGACCGGATACAGGGTCAGTCGGCCGACGGCCTTTGTGGCCCGCCATCTGTTGCACTTCAACGTGCCCCATATTTCGCCAGTCAATCTGGTGCTCAATGAACGGCTCGTTCCCGAACTACTTCAGGATGGATTAACGCCAGAAGCAATCGCCGCAGCCCTTGAGCCCCTGCTGATTCCCGGCAATCTTGAGCGAAAGATCCAGCTAGACGGTTATCAGCGGCTGAGGGAATCCCTCGGCGAACCAGGTGTGACACAGCGGGCGGCATCCGCCATTCTGGATCGGGTCATCCAAAGTTCTCCATGCGCCTGATAGCTCTGCTGCTCAGTGCCCTTCTGGTGCTGATTCCCACAGCCCCCGCCTGGGCGGCCACCGAGGAAGCCGTGCTGGCCGGGGGTTGTTTCTGGTGTCTGGAGCATGACCTCGAAGGCCTGCCCGGGGTTTTGGATGTCGAAAGTGGCTATAGCGGCGGCAAGTTAGCCAACCCGACTTACCAGCAGGTTTCAGCGGGCGGTAGCGGCCACCAGGAAAGTGTGCGGGTGCGCTTCGACAACACCAAAATCCGCTACGAGGCTTTGCTGCGCAGCTACTGGCGCAACGTCGATCCCTTCGATGGCTCCGGGCAATTTTGCGACCGTGGCGATTCCTATCGCCCGGTGATCTTCAGCACCAGCGCCACCCAGGCAGTGGAGGCGCGTAATTCGCTGGTGGCGGCGGCCCGGGAGCTGGGGCGGCCGGCATCGGAGCTCAAGGTGGCCGTGCGCCCCCTGGCCCGCTTTTGGCCGGCCGAGACCTATCACCAGAATTACGCCCGGCGCCATGGCTTGCAATATCGCTACTACCGCTGGTCCTGTGGCCGGGACCGCCGCTTGGACGCGGTCTGGGGTGCCCGGGCCCGGACGGGGGATCGCTGGCTGGGGAGCCCAGCCGCCGCAACTCCAGCAGCAGCCACACCAGCAGCAGCCGCTACAACTCCGGCCCCCGCCGCACCGTCCCCAGCCGGACCGGCCACCACAACTACCGCCGGAATCTGAGGCCTGCACCGGCAGTGCATATGGGTTAGCCGGCCGTGCCGATAGTCTGAAAACCCACACCTTTTTCGACCATGTATCTGCTGACCGTCCGAGATGGTCTGCACACCCGCCACATCGGGCCCTACGCATCACCGCCTTTGGCCGCTGCCGACTTGGACCAGCTACTTGCCGGTTGCAGTCCCCAAGCCCATTGGCAGATTCATCGGCTCGAGTCCCCGGAAGCGGCCCTTAAGGCTCCCACCACCCCTGGAAGCACAAGCCCCCTGATGAGTGGCAAGGGCACAACGTTGGCCGCCTGAGGCCCCTTCAGGCCGGAGCACCAGCTTGGATCCAGCCCACCAGAGTGCGGACGCCGAAACCGGTGGCCCCTGGGGGGCAATCACCGCGACCCTTGTCACACCAGACGGTGCCGGCGATGTCCAAATGGGCCCACGGCAGATCGGCCGTGACGAAATCCCGCAGGAACAGGGCGGCGGTGATCGAACCACCCGGCCGCGGGCCGGTGTTTTTGAGATCGGCCAGGTGGCTCTTAAGGCCCACTTTGTAGGAGTCCCGCAGGGGCATGCGCCAGAGGGCTTCGCCGCTGGCATTGGCGGCGCTTTCCAGGCCTGCGGCCAGGGTGTCGCTGACGGACCACAACCCGGCGATCTCCTCGCCCAGGGCGATAACGCAGGCGCCGGTGAGGGTCGCAAGGTCAACAATCGCGTCAGGTTCGAGCTTGCAGGCGTAAACCAGGGCATCGGCCAGGGTCAGGCGGCCTTCGGCATCGGTGTTGTTTACCTCAATCGTCTTGCCGTTGGAGGCCGTCAAGACATCGCCGGGGTGGATGGCGTTGCCGCTGATCATGTTTTCGCAGCTGGCGACAATGGCATGGACCTCGACGCCGGTGGGACGCAACTGGCCGATCGCCCGCATCGCCCCCAGCACTGCGGCACTGCCACCCATGTCGTATTTCATCATTTCGATCTGGGACCCGGCCACCTTGAGGTTGTAGCCGCCGGAATCGAAGGTGAGGCCCTTACCCACCAGGGCGACCCGCCGGCTCGCCCCGCTGGCGGGCCGATAGATGAGGTGGATGAATTTGGGGGGCAGGTCTGAGCCTTGGGCCACCCCGAGGTAAGCCCCCATGCCCAGGGCCTCGCAATCGGCCCGCTCCAGCAACTGGAGCTCCAGGTCGAAATCGCGGGCCAACCCGGCGGCGATTTCGGCCAGCCCCGCCGGGGTGGCCACGTTGGGCGGTGAGGCAACCAACTGACGGGCCAGCTCCACCCCCGCACAGATCGGTTCCACTTCCGAAAGTCCTGCGGACGCCGTGGCGTCCAATCCCAGCAGGGCCAGCTCCTCGGGCTGGGATTCCGGTTCGGCCTCGCTGCGGAAACGCTGGTCGTGATACAAACCAAGCCGAGCCGCTTCTGCCATGGCGCTGGCAGCAGCCCGAGCCTCCAGACCCTGGACGGGCATGGCCAGGCCGATGCGGCGGGCCCCCGCCCGGTTGGCGGTCTTGACGCCCTTGGCGGCAGCGGCGCGCAGGGCGGCCCCATCAAAGTGGTTCGGATTGCCCAGACCCACCAGCACCACAGTGGCCGGGTTGGCGCCGACGCGCTCTAACAGCAGGCATTCGCCGGGTTTGGCTCGAAAGCGCCGTCGCTGCAGCAGTGCATCCAGATCGTCCCCCAGCAGGGTGGCCAGTTGGCGCCGCAGGGGGTGGTCGCCTTCGCTGAAAAGGCCAACCACCAAGCCCCCCCCATCCCATTGCCCCAGGTCGTTGTCGCCAGCACCGTTGTCGGCGGTGATGCAGCGGATGTCCATGGCGCCGAGACTTTGGTGGCGATCGTAGCCAGGGCCCCCTGGGCTACCCAGGGCATCCGATCCAAGACCTTGGCCTCAGTCCGGATCGGCAGTGAAGGGGGTCGCCCAACGGTCCCGGTTCTCTTTGTTGAAAGGGGAGGCCCAACGGCGGATCAAAAGTTGCTCCAACTGGCGACGAGCCCGGGGCTGGGTCGGCACATCGCACCAAAAACGGATGCTCAACATGGGGCTCAAATCGGCACGACCCAGGGCCTCTGCATAGGCCGCCAGATAGCCCTTGCAGTCATGCTCCCCTTTCCAGCGCCGATCGGCACGCCCCGTTTCGCCCACGTACAACAACAGGGGCCAGGGCAAAGGATCGGGACGATCAAACACGAAGTAAAGGCTGGCTCCGCGATGGGGCGGCTGGGGCCAGCGCCAGAAATCGAGGGCCAGGGGTGCCAGCCCCAGGGGATTGCACTGCCCTGCCAGGGCGGTGGGAGTCCCCGGCGCAGGGCTGGCAAACAGGGTGCCTTGCTGGTCTGATGCCGGGGGGCTGGCAAACAGGGGCGCCTGATGGTCCTGCACCCGCTGCTGCCAGGCCAGCAGTTGGTCCCGCCGCAGGGGCAGGCTGGTTGGGCGAATGCTGCCTGCGGGTGCGGGTGCGGCGGGATCGACCGCACTCCCATGGGCAGAGCTTTCAAAGAAACTGGGCTGGCGGGGAGTCGGCATCGCCATCGCGGCAGCGATCAGCCCTTGGTGAGGGGCAGCTTCGGGCCCCGCTGCCCGTCCTGTCGCCCTGGACTCTGGCGTTCGCGGCCTTGCTGTTCGCGGCTTTGCCGCTGGGGGTTGGGCCGTTGGCCGCCAGTCCCCTCGTCCGCTCTGGCGGAAATTGGGCCGACGGTTTCGATGCAGGCCCGGGGATCGGGCAGGCAGGGCCCCGGCACTGCTGCTGTGAACTCGACTTTGCCAATCATCGCCTCGATCACCTGGGGCGGAAACTGAAGGCGAAGCTGCAGGTCGGCCAAATCAAGGAAAGGGCCCCTGCCCCGCTCTCGCAGCAGGCGGCGGCAACGGTCGGGGGAAAGTCCCAGCTGCTCCTGCAGCAGTTGGCCACCGGCCTGGTTGAGCTGCACCGGCAGCGGGCCCTGCAGCCCCGCAGGTGCGTCATACCAACGGAAAACCAACAGGGGGCGCCACAGCTCCAGGGTGAGGGTGTCCAAGTTCAGTAGCTGCTGGAGGTCCTCCAAACCACTGAGTTGCACGCCGCCGCGCTGCAGCCGCAGCAGCAAATCCACCTGTTGAACCGTGCAGCCAGGCAGTCGCTGCCACTCGGCGGCACTGGCCCGGTTGACATCCAGTAGCCAGCCTTGGTTCGCGGCCCCGCGGGACGCCAGGGCATCAGCCGATGTCCTGGCCCGGGCAACCGGCTGGGGGGGTCCACTCCGGGACGCAGTGCCGATTCGGTCTGCGGCGTTAAGGATCCGCCGTGCCAGAGGATCCAGCCAGTGCCGCTTGGCCATGGCGGCCGCTAGGGAAAGGAAGTGGGCCGAACTGTGCCATGGAATCGCCGCTGGGGCCAGAGGGAGCTTCCCAGCCCTTGCGGGCGGCTTGCTCTGGCCAGTCCATCAGCCCCCAGCCCAAGGCAAGGACACAGGCATGGGCCCTGTCCCTGGCCCCGAGTTTGCGGATCAGATTGCTGAGGTGGCTTTTGACCGTTTCGGTGGACAGCTGCAGGCGGAGGGCAATTTCGTGGTTGCTGGCGCCGCTAGCCGCCCAGCCCAGTACCTCCCTCTCCCGGGCTGTCAGGGGGGCTGGCGGGCCCCCCAACTCGGGGCTCCAGGCCCGGGGCTGCAGCATCGACACCTGCATCACGCTGCCGACTCCCGCCCGCCGGAGGGCCAGCAAAACGGCGGGCTGGGGCGGGCGGGCCAGCAGCAGCACGGTGGCCAGGTGGGGTTGCCCATCTCTGGCTTGGCGCATCAACTCAAGGCCGCTGCCCTGGTCCAGGTGTTCGCCCACCAGCAGCAGATCGGGCCTGAGGCAATGCACCAGCTCCAGGCCCGCCGCCAGGGTGGTTGCCGCCCCCAGCAGCAGCTCAGGGCGTGGCAGGGGACCTGCCAATAGTCGAATCAGCAGGGCTCTGGGCAGGCTGCAAACCCAGCGGCGCTCAGCCAGGATTGGGGCTAACTGGGGCGGCAGCCCAGGGCAAACCAGCAAAGGGGACGACTGCTCCATGCCGACCAAGGCGGCAACCAACATTGATTGGGACGGCCAAGGCTTACGGCATCTTTCGATACGTGGATCCACACCTCCAGATATCTTGGTGATTTCCCAGAATCAAACCCTGGTCGTTTTATCTGCCTGCCTAAGTGCCGATGGCTTTTTTCGATTCCGACATCGTGCAGGAGGAAGCGCGGCGTCTTTTCACGGATTACCAGCAACTGATGCAGTTGGGTAGTGACTACGGCAAGTTCGACCGCGAGGGCAAGAAGCTGTTCATCGACCGCATGGAAGAAATGATGGATCGCTACCGGGTGTTCATGAAGCGCTTCGAACTCTCCGAAGACTTCCAGGCCAAGCTCACGGTCGAGCAGCTACGCACCCAGCTGGGCCAATTCGGCCTCACCCCCGACAGCATGTTTCAGCAGCTCAACCAGACGCTGGAGCGAATGAAAAGCGAGCTTGGTAACGCTGGCTAAGGCCTTTGTTTTCTCTAGCCTTGGCATTGGCTTGACATTGGCTTGGCATTTGAGCTGGAGCTGGAGCTGGAGCTAGAGCTGGAGCTGGCCGCCTGAAGCTGGCCCCCAGGAGTTGGCCGCCGCGGCTGCGTACGATCTCCGCTGAGCTTGGCGATGGGTCCTGTAGATGGCGGTGGCGTGCGGTGACGACGGCGCGGGTTTGGCTCAGGGGGCCAGCGCAGCCGCAAATGAGCTGCCTTCCTGGCTAAGCCGGGGCCTGGCCGATTTGTTTCCGGCGGGCATTTCCCTGGGGTCCACAGCGGATTCAAATCCATCCAAGAACGTCGCCGATCAGCACCTCGCCGCCCGCTTGGCCGAAGCCGGGCGCCAGGGCCGTCCTCTGCGCATCAAGCTCGGCATCGATCCCACCGGCAGCGATATTCACCTGGGCCATTCGATTTTGTTCCGCAAATTGCGGGCTTTTCAGGACGCCGGCCATACGGCTGTATTAATAATTGGTGATTTCACCGCCCGTATTGGTGATCCCACCGGTAAAAGTGCCACCCGGGTGCAGCTCAGTGCCGCCGCAGTGGAGGCCAATGCCGAAACCTACCTGGTGCAACTGGGGCTGGGCCAGGATCCGCAACGGGCCCTGCTTGATTTCACCACCCCTGGGCGGCTGGAGGTGCGGCGCAACAGCGAATGGCTGACGTCCCTCGATTTACCCCAGGTGATTGAACTGCTGGGCACCAGCACCGTCGGCCAGATGCTGGCCAAGGAGGATTTCGCCAACCGCTACGGCTCTGGCACACCGATTGCCTTGCACGAATTTCTCTACCCGTTGCTGCAGGGCTACGACTCGGTGCAGGTGCAGGCGGATGTGGAGCTGGGCGGCACCGACCAGAAGTTCAATGTGGCCATGGGCCGCGACCTGCAGCGCCATTTTGGCCAGCGGCCCCAGTTTGGTTTGTTGTTGCCGATCTTGCCGGGGCTGGATGGGGTGCAAAAAATGAGCAAAAGCCTTGGTAACACCGTGGGGCTGGATGAGGATGCGCTCTCGATGTATTCCAAGCTTGAGAAAGTGCCCGATGGGGCAGTCAACGACTACCTCACCCTGCTTACCGATCTGGATCTGGCGGCTTTTTCTGAAAATCCGCGCCAGCGCCAGCAGGCAATGGCTCTGGCGATAACGGCGGCCCGCCATGGTCTGGCGGCGGCCAGGTCAGCCCAAGCCGATGCCGGTCTGCTGGTGAGCGGCGGTGCCGGGGCGGGGGCTGCTGAAGCGGAGGTGCCGGAGGTTTCCCTGGCGGCGGTGAATTTTCCAGCCAAGGCCTTCTATTTGCTGGGAGCCGTAGGAATCAGCACCAGCAGCGAGGCCAAACGCCGAATTGATAGAGGGGAAGTGAAGCTTGACGGTGTGAAGATCGATCCCCAGCGCGAATTCTCCAGTCCCGCAGAGCTCGACGGTCTGATTCTGCAGTGGGACAAGAAAACCTTCCGTCGCTTTGTTACAGATTGATTGGCTTGGCCGTTCTGGTCTCTCTGCTAATCGGCATTGAAATAGCGCCTCAGCGAATTTGAACTACCGCCTCGACGCTCTCAACTACCGTCTCTACGCTCTCAGCATTCCAGACTTTCGCGGGTGTCCACACCCGTTACAGGATTACGGCCACTGGCGCTGCGACAGAGTCTGACTTGGTCGGAGCGATCCAGGAGCGCCCCACTGAAATCGGCATCAGTGATGTCGGCACCGGCAAAACTGCTGCCCGAGGCGATCACCCCGCTCAGGATTGCCCCCCGCAGGTTGGTGCCGCCCATATCGACCCGATCCATCAGCACGTCGCTGAGGTCGGCACCGCTGAAATTTGACTTGGCAAAGGAACCCTGGGTGAAGATTGACCCGTGCAGGTCGGCACCGCTGAAGTCGGCTTCGCGGGCCACGGCCCCCGCGAAGGAACTTTCGGCGAGCTGTTGGCCATGGAAATCCTGGCCGCTTTGGTTGGTCAAGGTGTAATCGACCCGATCGGCGAAGCTGGCCGCCGCCGGGCCGACGGGTCCCCCCAGAAGCATCAACAGGACAAAAACCAACCCGATCACCGGCTGCAGGCCTCTGGAGATCAGGGAGCCGGGCCGGTGGGGAGGGAAGGGGGGCATGCAGAGCCTGGGGGTGGGGTTGGACAGGAAATCAGACCGTGGTGATCGGCACCCCCAGATGCTGGCTGATCCGATCAAGGGCTGCTTTTTCATTAGCCGTTACTTTTTCGCCACTGCCGAACAGGCCATTGCCGGCGGCTGCGGCCACTGCCTTGCAGCTGTCCACGATCAGCTGGGCGTATTGCTGACAGCATTCGGCATCGCCCTTGCTGCGGGCCAGGACCATGGCCTCATCCACTTCAGCCAGGGCCTTGTCGAGCACCTTGCCGTTGCGCACGTCATCGACAGACACCTCCAGCTTTTCGGGCTTGATGCCCTGCTTGAGAGCCTCCTGATCAAACAGGCTGGCAATCAGGGGGTTGGAGGCATAACGGCTGCCGGCCTGGGCGAGTTCGCGGCCCAGGGCGATGGCTTCCTGGGCACTGGAGAAGATGCCCATGTCCACGGCCATCACAGCCATGGCGGCGGACAGGGGACCGCCGAGGAGTTTGTTGCGTTCGTCGCTGGTCAGTTCGATGGCCATGAAGTGGGTGTCAATTGACACGGAGTTCATTCCAAGCATCGCCCGAAGCCACCTGGAACGTCACCCCGTTGCAGGGGCATCCAGATGGGGGATCACCGCCCCCAGCAGGTGCAGGGACCCGGCCACCACGGGCAGGGGTCCGGGACTCGCCACCAGCCACTCCAATCCCTCATCAGGGGTGGCCACCTCCCGCAGCTGGGGGGCGAGCTGGGGCCGCGCCGCGACCAGCTCAGCCCGGCTCCAGGAGGGCAGATCGGGCACGGGCACCAGGGCCACCTGGTCGCCTGGGCGAAGCAAGGCGTCCAGCAGCTGGGGGGCTTCTTTGCTGATTTGCATGCCCAGTAGCCAGCGCCGTGGTCCTAGGTCATCGCCATCGCCATCGCCATCGCCACTGCCGTGGCCAATGCCAATGCCAATGCCAATGCCACCGCCAGCCTCAGCCTCGAGGCGATCCAGCTCGTCGCGCAGGGCCTGGGCTCCCGGGGGATTGTGGGCGCCATCCAGCAGCAGGGGAAAGCCTCGAAACTGGCGCCGCTCCAGCCGCCCGGGCCAGCGGGCCGCCGCCAGACCCCGTTGGATGGCCTGGGG